>JBKQLO010000076.1:0-4849 GCA_052147055.1 Terriglobales bacterium | reverse complement strand
ATGATGTGGAGGCCTGCTTCAAAGTGGCCGAGCAGTTAAGCGAGAATTATCACAATGCTTGTAAGGAAGTGCGCTGGCTGGCACTGTCACACTCGGCCGCCGAGAAACTGGCGAAACTGCTTCTGGAATTGAGCTCCAAGAACAGGCAATCCGTCAAAGGGGAGCCCTGGTTGAAGCTTAGACTCAGCCACGAGGAAATCGCGCAAATGATCGGACTTTCGCGAGAGACCGTCACCCGGGTTCTCGCGGATTTCAGGAAGCAGCGTCTTATCCAGCAAAATGGCTCTACGCTTGTGATCCCCGACCGCGTTGCGTTGAAGTCCCTGATCACAGTGAAGCGTGACCATTCTCGATTGGCGTAATCGCCTTCCATGAGAGAAGGTCGGTCGATGCCAAGTCAGTTCTGCCCGGTTCTTGTTGGTCACCTGTTTTTCCCCAGCCGAGCCGCTCCAACCTGCGCAGGTCAAGCTGCTACTGCGTCAACTTCCCGCAAATGGCCTAGTTGACTCGCGCAAGAGTTATGGACGTAGCCTTCCCACTGCGGGGCTAGACGGAAGCCGGTAAAATATCCGATTGAGCGTTGGCAGATTCGGCAGAGGCTGCGAGCGGTTGCGTGACGGCGTCTGCATTCCTCATGCCCGCACTCCGCGAAACAAATGGCCTCAGAATTCCCGGTTTCTAGCAGTACTGGAAGTGGTCTCATGTTTGTCACCTCCTTTGGTGCGCTCACCGTACCGCGTCGCCTTGCGGTCGTCAGTGTACTAACGCACAATTTTCGGTGGTTGTTTGTGCTCTAGCTCACAATTTGCTGTGGAAAAGCGGTGGGAATGACCTCCTTTCTCTCTTCAGCGGGTAGTGTTCCACTCGCAAGCTTCTCTGTGCAATGATGCGTATCACAGAGAGGGGGGTGAAAAAATGAGAGACCATCAAAGCAGTCGGTGATGCCCGTCACGTCCCGCGCCGCCGCCGCGCGCCTGCAATTCTTTTGTAGAGAGGCCGACTATGCCAACCGCCACCGAGTCGGAAGTCTATGAGGTCCTGCGCGAGGCTAAGCAACTCGCGCATTGTTACTACGCCTTAACCGGGAGGCCGCTAGGCGTTACGGGCAAGGTCGCGGAATACGAAGCGCACCGCCTTCTGGGCCTAGAACTAACCGAGGCCCGAAACGCTGGGTACGATGCCACGGAGCACGACAGCGCCGGGCGGCTTCGTAAGCTCCAGATAAAGGGCCGCCGCGTGTTGCCGGGCTGCAAACTGGGACAGCGCGTAGGACGTAATCGACGTTAACAAGGATTGGGACGCCGTGCTCATGGTCCTGCTAGACCTTGACGCCACGGCGATCTACGAAGCGCCCCGCGCACTGGTCCTTAAGACTCTTTCCGGGCCACGCTCCCGAGCGTGGAAAGAGCGCGGTGCACTGTCCGTCAGCAAGTTCAAAGTGATAGGGAAACTGCGCGGCCACCAGCAACGGAGGTAGAGCCGTAAACAGAGAGCATCTAGAACTGCAGGAGATTTTTGGTGTGCAAGTGGACATGCCCGGTTAGGTGGCTGCAACCTCAGCGGGCCACCGAAAACGGAAGCACCACCTCAAATTTGGTTCCCTTTCCGACCACGCCACTCACTTCGATGCGGCCATGATGTTGTTCAGCAATAAACGCGGCGGATGCCACATCGGTTAGATCGAAGGGCACTCATCTACTTCGGTGGTTCAAATCTATCCGGCATGACGATCCAACTGTTTGCGGTGCTCACCCGATCTTCTACCTGCTACAATTCCACCCGTGCGGACAATCCCGTCCAATCTTCCGTGGTGGGGATGGCTACTCTGTTCCCTTGCAACGTGGATAGTCTGCCTGATCGCCTCTTTTGCAGGGAAAGTTGTCGGAGGAAAAGAGGGAGGCGGCATTTCATTACTCTTGGCCTTCGCATCAGGTTTATCTGGTCTGTTTACCACAGTCATGTCGGTCGTCCTCTTCGTCAAGTGGGTCTCGACTAATTAATTTTCCCGAGCGACAGCCCTTTAGATCAGCAGCCATAGAGTTCACGGTCGCGTTTCCTTTTCTTTCTGCACAGTACGATTCCGCAGAATTCGTTCTGCTCCGGAACGGAGGTTTGAGGTGAGTGACCTTGCGTCCGGGCTGGTAGACCGCGAAATTCTGATTGCGCCGAACAGCCCATTGGCGGCGTGCGGGTCGCGTTCATCGTCGAAAACGGCGCACCTATTGCGTTGCTTGAGTTCACCGACTCTAACCCTCCGCATCGGCGTTAAGATACGACTTTTTTCGCGTGCCTTTTAACGGTAGTAGCGGGCTACTGGGCGGTCTGCACTTCCAGCACCGCTTCGACGTGGGCTGTGCCCCCACTCACGTACAGGGTTTTGCTCCAGTCGGAATATCCTGCCTTCTTAATGGAGATTTCGTGCTTTCCGGCCATCACCGTAACGTGTAAGGGCGTACTCCCGGCGGCGGCACCGTCGATTTGAACCTGGGCGTCATCGGGGGTGGAGCTGATCTGCAAGGCCGTCTTCGATTCATCACCCGCCGTCTCGGCAGATGGGGCGGCAACGAAGCTGGCCAGGTCCAAGCGGAGGTCTCCGTTGACGAAGGCGGTGATCTCCGTTCCGCGGGGAAAGGTTGTGTTTGTGCCGTGGATGAGCAGGAAAAAGGGGGCCATAATCGGCACGGTAATCATCGCGTCGGCCATATCCCGGGCCATTTCCTCGGTGCGGTTCTCTCCACTTGTTCGGTTGAATGCTCGCACTGGAACCTTGCCTCCGTTGCGCAGCTTGATGTAATTGATGGTGAAGTTCAGCCTACCCTCGCGGCCCATTGTCTTCGCGGCTGCGGCTTGTGTGACCACGCCGCTGGCCGGCGAGCCGCGGCGCAGAACGGTGACGCCGTTTACCACGACGTCGTTCACGACGTCGAACAAAATTTCGTCGCCGTTCTTGGCAGTGTGCGAATCGAGCTTGTTCAGCAACCGCAGCTTCATCGGCGTGCCGTCCTGCAGAATGCTTGCAGAGGGCTGCCGCGCCGGGGCAGCGGCTATCACCGCCACAGGAGCCTGGGATGCCGGGGTAGAAACCTGGGGCGCCTGCTGCGCTACAAGCTCCACCAACAAGAGCGGGACGAACAAAAAAGAAAGCAGATTGCGAGTCATGACGGTCCTTCCTCCTAGAAGGGGACGATTCGATTCGGCAAAGCAATCGGCTCGCCGAGCGCCGCGGATCCCGGCCTATTTGACCGGCTGGGTGCTCACCTTTAGCAACTGCGGCGAGGAGGACATCTTGGCCGCCGACTGCTCAGCCATATCCTGCACCGAATCCTCCATGATGTGCTTCAGGTTGCTGCGGTAAGTGAATGCAGTGCCTAGGTGGCGGTTAGCTGATCCCTGCACGGTTTCAATCCAGACGACCTTTCCGGACTGGTCGCGTACCGTCCACTCCACCAGGACAACCAGTTCACGGCTGTTAAAGCCGTGATGGGTGGCCAAATCGGCGAACTTGGGTTCCAGCACAACCTGTGCATCGCCGGCCTTAGAGGAGTCATCGACCCGCGTGAGGCTGGTGAAGATGCCCTTGAGCACAGGCTCCAACTCAGTGCAGGCGGTCTTGCCGACGGGGAACTTTTCGTGTCCCATCTTGTTTACGGTTGCGCAGAACTCAGGCGTGAGAACTAGCGCGGCGGCGAGTGACAGCTTCTGGGGCGCCGGCGGCGTCTGGTTCTGAGCCATCACGGAAAGGGTAAGCAGCAGCGAACACCACAAGGCACGCGAAAGAAGGCAGCGGCGAGCGGTCGACATAAAAGGTTCCTTCCTAGAAGAACAGGTTTACAACTTCAGTTTCACTGCTTTGCGCGTTCGTCAGCCCCACCTGCAGATGTATTTTCTTCCGAGGAGCGTCCGTCGGCACCGGGACATAGACAAATCCGTACACGGAGGAGCCGGGCGAAAGCGTCTTGCTCCGCACTTCTTTCTTCATCAGGTTTTCCCGCACCTGCGTAGTGTCGGTGAACAGAGTGAGATCGACGAGCCCGCCAGAGCCCAGCCGCGACGCGGTCTTGCCGGTAACGTCAGCTGCATCCCCCAACCCGACGGCGGACTTGTCGAACAGATATGCGTCCGTGCCGGAGTTGTTCTGAATGACGATGAAGACCGGGAGGATCCCCTTGGAGCTGAGGTGAGAATTGAAATACGTCTTCTGTTGCTCAGCGTCTTCCACCGGTTCGACGGCGATGATCAGGCCGGCCTTGGCCACTTTGTTGGCGTACTCGCCCGCCGGTCGGACGGGATAGTCAGGGAAATGGTGCGAGGCATAGCCGGGCTGGACCACGAGCAGAACCGCCAGCGTGCAGATAACTGCAAGGGAGTTGGTTCGAGACATCGAAACACTCTCCTTCCGGGACGGAAAAGGGCCGAGGCGCGATGAAGAGAAAAGTCAGGACCTTCGCCTCAGGGGGTGTTGCGTCTCAACGGGCGGGAACTGCTCTTCGAAGAGGCGGGACGCCTGCATCTGAACATAAATGAGCGCGTCCTGTCTGTGAGAAATGTCACATATTGCTGTGCGGTGATGGCCAAGCGACGCGTGACGAATGGCCGTGACATCGCAGCAGATTTGGAGTACTGTTCCCGCCGAAAGCTGAGACTGGGCCCGTTCGAAGAAATTTTCGCCGCAACGGAGACCTATGCAGCCGCACTTTGCACTTATCATCCCGCTGGGCTTCGTGCTCGCCAGCGCCGTCACCGTCGCCTTCATAGTCCGCGAGATGGTTCGGAAGCTCAAACAGGACCGCGTCGTTCGCGACTCTCTCGCCAAGCTGAAAGTCGAACAGGAGCGGGCCCGACTGCAGCG
>JBKQLO010000075.1:0-4998 GCA_052147055.1 Terriglobales bacterium | reverse complement strand
CAGGTGGTCCGGCATCCAGGTATCGTCACTGTCGAGGAAGGCGACAAATTCGCCGCGAGCATGACGGTTGGCGGTGTTCCGGGCTCCGGCGGCGCGCTTGTTTTCCTGCGTCTGGTAGACGATGCGGTCGAGGTATCGCGAGAGGTATGGCGCAAGCACTTTCTCTAATTCCGGCGTGTCTGGCGAACCGTCGTTCACCACAACGACCTCAAAATCCTTGTAGGTCTGCGCAAACACCGAATCGAGGCACGCCGCTATCAGTCCCGCCGTTTTGTAACTCGGAATAATGACGCTGACCTTCGGCGCGTGGGTCCTGACCTGTAGGGCTGGGCTGGATTCGGCTGTCTGCATGCTTTCCCTATCACTAGAGCGCGCTTCAAAAATGGCTTTCGCGGATCCGGCTGTCGCTCCCTCAGCGGCTAAAGCCGCGTCCATGGCGGCTTCAGACGGCACGGCTAAAGCCGTGCCCTACCCAAAAACTATTTTTGAAACACGCTCTACGAACTCTTTCCGTAAGGAGCGTTGTCACTTACAACGCACTTGCTTACGAGCTGTGAAACACTTCTTCTTTTTCCCCGGCAAGAATGTTGTTGACCGCTTCCACTCCCATCATCACGGAGTGGTCCATGTTTCCGATTTCGTACCGCCAGGCGCCAAACCGTCCGCGGGAGTAAATTCCCTTCTCCAGCAGGGCCGGCTGTAGCACGCCCAGCGCCCGGTCCCGGCCGAGCGTCGGGATGGGATAAGAATAACCCACGATGCGATGATAGCTCGAAACCACGCGGCAGCGGTCCGCCTCCTCCAGGATTTTGGCCTTGATCAGCCCGGTGGTGACCTGCTCCAAAACCTTCTCCGGATCGGGCGTTTCGCCAACACGAAACGAGATTTCGCACATCAGCGAGCTGTAATGTTCGGTATCGCCGTTGGGAACGTTGTTGGGCGAGTAGTGCGAAAAATAGGTGGCGCGATAACACGGCATGGCGGAGTCAGTGAAATAGATCCAGCAGCGTCCAGTCTCGATTTTCTTTTTCAGGCCCAGCCCAACCACGAGCAAGTTATTGTGTTCGAGACCCGTTGTGGCATCGAGCAGTTTGCTGTCCGCGGGCTTCATCATTTTCACAAACAGATCGAGAGGTGCGGTCGAAATCAGCACATCATAGGTGTCGCCGGTGCCGTCGGCAAAAGAGATTTGGCGGCGGATGGGATCAATCTCGGTTAGCTTTTTTCCGGTTTGCACCTTGGCGGTGAAGTAGCGGGCGATCCGGCGGTAGATCTCGCCGGTTCCACCGTGCAGCGGGAACTTGAATTTGCTGTTCGGCCCCCAGGCCACATCGTCGCGCTCGTACAGCACGTTTTCGAGCAGCCGCTTGAAATCCACCACCGCGACGCGATCGGCAATCCAGTGTTTCGACATTTGCTCGAGCGGCGTGGTCCAGACCTTGGAGTTGTAGGGGAACATAAAAGCATCGGCAATGCCTTCGCCAAACGTAGCCAGGATCCAGTCGCGAAAGTTGCCCGCTTCGCGTCCGCCTCCATTGGCGGCGGCTTTGGCCGCTCCTAACAGGCAACTGACCTGAATTTCCTTCGGCAGGTACCGTAGATTGCTTTGGAAGGGATACGGCACCCACGAGTCGTCGCCTTGCACGATCCAGCTCTCGCGAATGCGCTCGTGCACTTCCTTGCCCAGAACCTTATCGATCAGGTCGTCGAAATACTTGTAGTGCGAGAAGATTACGTGACCACCCTCGTCCCAGACGAAGCCGTGCTGATCGAGGTGCGAGGTGGCGTGGCCGCCAACGTCATCGGACTTCTCGTAAAGCACCCAATTGTCATAGCCCAGTTCGTGCAAACGGTAGGCCGCACCCAGTCCGGTCGGTCCTGCTCCGATGATGACAATCTTCTTGCTCATATTGCTCATAGACGATTGATTTGGGGGGCGGAAAACTCTTTGGTCAGAAGTTTTGGCCGACTGAAGGTTGAGCGGTTAATCTTCGCTACGCGCCCGCTTTCACCTGGAAACTGCAATCAGCAACCTTCCGAACAATTGTGGGACGAATACGGCATTGTACCATCCCAATTTTTGGGTGGCGGCGTTCCCCAAGTAACCGAATCTGGAAGAAGGCAGCGGAAAATGATCCTTGCGCTGGCGACGACCCAAGCGGATGTCTGGTGCAATTGAGCTACCTTACGTTTGTGAGGAATATTCTGTTTCTATAAGAAAATAAACCACTTGGCTGAGGGAAGAAGCTCACCGCGAGCCACTATGCAAGACTTTTTCATTTCCGGGGAATTTAGTCGGCAACCGGCAGTAAGCTCAGCGCCCGAGGCTAACTGCAGAGGTTTGGCGGGAGTACCGTTGTACCCTTGACGCCAGACGGGAGTGGCCGCTTACTGGTATCTTAAGTGAAGTGGGGGTGCGATTCGGTCGTCTCCAACTGCCCGCCTACTGGTTTAGGCAAATGTTGCAGTTTGTTTCACACGAATCGCAGAGGGTGGGAATAATTAGAGTTATCCGTTTAGTTTCAATATGTTACATAATATATTACGGAGCGCGGCGGAATTGTAATTGCTCACTACAAAGGGTTACACTGACTGTCGTACAAATTGAATTTCTAGATGGACTCAGCCCATTGGACCAATCCTCGCCGCCCCCCTGCGAGACTTGAGGCGAGTCTGGGGAGCTTACATTGACTCATAGTGATTTGAATTCTACGCAAAAACTTGATCTACGCATCGGGAGGACCACCGAATTGACCGTTTCAACCAGCCATCTCATCGCCCCACACGGGGGAGAACTCGTACAACTGCAAGTGCCGGAAGATGTTGCCGCGGAACTGAAGGGGCATTCGAAAGAATGGCCTTCGTGGGACCTGACCGCACGCCAACTATGCGATCTTGAACTTTTAATGAGTGGGGGCTTCTCGCCCCTCAAGGGGTTCATGAACCGCGCGGATTATGAAGGCGTCTGCCATAACATGCGGCTGGCCAGCGGAGTACTCTGGCCGATACCGATCACACTCGACGTGACCGAGGAATTCGCCAAGAAGCTGACTCCGGGCAGGAGCAAGATTGCTCTGCGCGACGCCGAAGGCGTGATGCTCGCTGTCCTCAATGTCGGGGATGTATGGCAACCGGATCGCACTGCCGAGGCGCAAGCTGTGTTCAATTCGACCAGCAGCGCGCACCCGGGCGCCGACTATGCCATCAACAAGTCGAACCCGTGGTATGTGGGGGGCAGCATTCAGGGAGTCCAGGCGCCATCGCATTACGATTTCCGCGCATTGCGGCTGACGCCGGCGGAATTGCGAGCCGAATTCCACCGACTGGGATGGACACGGATCGTTGCCTTCCAGACCCGCAATCCCATGCACCGCGCCCACGTCGAACTGACGATGCGCGCCGCCAAGCAGGTGGAAGCGAACCTGCTGATTCATCCCTCGGTTGGCATGACCAAGCCCGGCGACGTGGACTACTTCGTGCGCACGCGCTGCTACCAGTTGTTGCTCGCCAAGTACCCGCACGGCACGGTGAAGCTCTCGATGCTGCCGCTGGCCATGCGCCTGGGCGGACCGCGCGAAGCGATCTGGCATGGGTTGATTCGCAAGAATCACGGCTGCAGCCACTTCATTGTTGGTCGCGATCATGCCGGTCCCGGCAAGGACAAGGACGGCAAGCCGTTTTACGGACCGTACGAGGCCCAGGAACTTTTCACCAAATATGCGAGTGAGATGGGCGTCGCGATGGTTCCGTTCCAGATGATGGTGTATTTGCAAAACGAGGACCGTTACGTTCCGGCGGATGAAGTTCCCGCCGGGGCCAAGGTGCTTGACATCTCTGGCACCGAACTGCGCGCCCGTTTGAACGAAGGCCGCGACATTCCGGCGTGGTTCACGTATCCGGAAGTGGTGAAAGAACTGCGCCGCAGCTATCCTCCACGGGACAAGCAGGGCGTGACTATTTTCTTCACCGGACTTTCGGGATCGGGGAAATCCACCATCGCGAACGCGCTGATTACGAAGTTCCTGGAAATGGGCGGCCGTCCCGTTACCCTGCTCGACGGCGATCTGGTGCGCAAGCATTTGTCGTCGGAACTCGGATTCTCCAAGGAGCACCGCGACATCAATATTCGCCGCATCGGCTATGTCGCTTCGGAAATCACCAAGAACGGTGGGATTGCGATTTGCGCACCCATCGCTCCTTATGAGGCGACTCGCAAACATGTGCGGCAGCTGATTGAGCCGGTCGGCGGGTTTATCCTGGTGCACTGCGCTACTTCGCTCGAAGTCTGCGAACAGCGCGACCGCAAGGGGTTGTACGCCAAGGCTCGCGCCGGCATCGTCAAGGAATTCACGGGCATCTCCGATCCCTACGAGGCGCCGAGCGATGCCGAAGTGGTGATTGACACCGCTAAGCTGACCCCCGAGGAAGCGGCGCAGACCATAATTCTGCACCTCGAGCGCGAGGGCTTCGTGGGCGCCAACGGCAACGGTTGATGATGTCAATAAAGTCCATTATTACAGTGGACTTTATGAGATAATAGCCTCTGAAAACGGCTCTCAGCGCCGGTTCTCAGCGTTCTCAATTCCTTAACCTGGCTATGCTTTACTGAGAACCGGAACCTGAGAACGCAGCGAAAGACGGCATGGAACTTTTCCTGTTAAAAATCCTGATCGGCTTCACTGTGGGAACGCTGATCGGCCTAACGGGTCTGGGCGGCGGCGTCTTACTGCTGCCCATGCTCATCTTCGGACTGCGTATCCCTCCCATTATTGCCGTCGGCAGCGACGCATTGTGCAACTTCTTCACCAAGATTCCCGCCAGTATCATCCACTTCAACAAAGGCACGGTGCGGATAAAAGTCGTGTTGGCGTTAGCCGTCGGCAGCATTCCCGGCTCTTACCTGGGCGTCACTTTTCTGGTGCATTTGCGCCAGATCCATGGCGCCGGGGTCAACGACTTCATCAAATCCGCGGTGGGACTGCTACTGGTCATCATTCC
>JBKQLO010000074.1:0-5762 GCA_052147055.1 Terriglobales bacterium | reverse complement strand
TAGATCTCGTCGATCGAGAGCCGTTGCAAGTCCTTGAGCCGCGGGTGGCCATAGTCCTTTTCCAACCGGTTCTTGATGATGTTCTTGACCGTGTCCCAACTCAGGCCCGTGACGGCTGCCAGGTCCGCCACGGTCATGCAGCCGCGCAGATCTTCGACGAGCGCCTGCAAGCGGTGCGTGTAACTGACATATGCCGGGGCAAAGGGGGGAGGACCTCGAAACTCCGACCGCACTTGCGACAGGTGCCTTGGGGCACCTCGGTGACCAGAAAGACCGGCTTGAGGCCAATCGGCACCGTCTGCAGCTCCCGAAACCGTCGCCCCTTCCGACTGACCTCGCGACTCTGGCACCAGCGACAAACAAGCAGCTTGGGCTTGACCAACAAAACGAACCGGACACATCCATCGGCATACTCGGTCCGCCAATACTCGTAGCCCTTACGAACGCCAAACGCATGGTAAAGCAAGCTCTGACTCATGCCCCAAATCTGCCACCAACCCTCCTATCCAGACAGGAACCTTTCGGATGAACCCTAATTCGCGGGCTCAATTCACGCGGATCGTGCCTAACGGGCTGGTTCGACTGGCGTGCGCGACGGAGTTCGCTAGCGGGTACCTATCGCATCCCCTGCGTACCGCTGGCGAACAGCTAGCCAGTACCTATCCGGTACCTATACAGTACCTATCCGACACCTATCCGACACCTATGCGACACCTATCCGACACCTATCCAACACCTATCCAACACCCAGCGAAAGTGCGGCGGATGCGTGAAAATCACGCATTCAGAAGGAGGAATTCTCTCCCAAGGGGGCCACATCGCGGCTAGAGCTTCGTGCCCCAGGCCTTATTGGGCTGGATGTCCATTTCGAATTCGAGCTTGCCGCCACGGACGATTTCCTCGTGCGTGACCCAGGGGCGCTCCAGCGGCTGGCCGTTAAGCTTGGCCGATTGGATGTAGCCGTTCTGACGCGAGACGTTGTGGGCGATGACGGCGAACTCCCCGCCCTTGTAGAACTTGGGATCGAGATGCAGCGTCGCCTTCTCCACCAGCGGGCTGCCAATGACGTAAATGCCGTTGGCCGGGTTCACCGGGTAGAGGCCCATGGCGCTCCACACATACCAAGCGGAGATTTGGCCGCAGTCATCGTTGCCGCAGATGCCATCGGGGACGTTCTCGTATTGCGTAAGCATGATCTGGCGCACGTGGCAGGCGGTCTTGTACTGCGCGCCGGCAAGGGCGTAGAGGTAGGCGACATGATGGCACGGCTCGTTGCCGTGTGCGTATTGGCCGATCAGGCCCGAGACGTCAATCAGGTAATGCCCGATGGCTGAATCCTCGCTGAAAAGTTGGTCGAGCTTGCTCTCAAACGCCTTCGGCCCGCCATAAAGGCTGATCATGCCCGGCACGTCGTGCTGGACGCCGAACGTGTATTGCCAACCGTTGGCCTCCGTATAGTCGTCAAAGGAAACGTCCTTGGGATCGAATGGATTGCGCCAGGAACCGTCCGCCTGCTTGCCGCGAAAAAAGCCGGTGGCGGGATCGAAGACGTTCTTGTAGCTCTGCGCGCGTTTGGCAAAAAACGCGGCATCCTTGGTCTTGCCCAAGGCCTTCGCCATCTGGGCGATGCACCAATCGTCGTAGGCAAATTCCAGCGTGCGGGAAGTGGCCTCCGTCCGCTTGTCGGTTTCGGCGGGCACGTAGCCGAACTTCTGGTACAGGTCCTGCCGGTTGCGGGCATCGTTGGCCGTCTTCATCATGGCCTCGAAGGCCAATTCGGCATCGAAGCCACGGAACCCTTTGGCATAAGCGTCGGCGATGACCGGCGCCGAGTGGTAGCCGATCATGCACCACGTTTCGCAGCAAGCCAGCGGCCACATCGGCAGGGCGTGCTGCTCGGATTGCTGGTATGACGCCAGCATGCTCCGCACGAAGTCATTCACCCGGCCCGGCTGTACCAGCGTCATCAGCGGATGCTCGGCGCGATAAGTATCCCACAGGGACATGGTCGAGTAGTAATTGAAGCCGGGGCGCTCGTGGACCTTGTGGTCCTGGCCCATATACGTGCCATCGGCGTCGTTATACATCGTCGGCGCGGTGGCCGTGTGATACAGGGTCGAGTAGAAGGTCTCGCGCAGGTTGCGGTCCGAGGATTCAACCGTGATGCGCGACAGATAATCGTTCCACGCGGCGCGGGCCTGCTCGTGGA
This sequence comes from Terriglobales bacterium, assembly GCA_052147055.1. Taxonomy (GTDB): domain Bacteria; phylum Acidobacteriota; class Terriglobia; order Terriglobales; family Acidobacteriaceae; genus JABCZH01. Next base: position 3,553 of record JBKQLO010000074.1, on the reverse strand, counting down.
TCTCGTCGAAGCTTCGGGTGCCAATCTCAGTCTGCAGGTTCCTTTTCGCCCCTTCGATGCTCACCGGCGAAAGGCCGACTCGCAGCATGATATCGAGCCGTCCCTTGGCATCGACGGCGGTCTTCGAGTAGTCCAAGTGACCCCGCACGTTCTTGCCCTTGGCTTCCGCCTGGCCTTCGGGCAGAGCCTTGCCGTCCAGTTCGAGACCGAAGCCGCTGAAGGGATCGGACGACTCAATGACAAAATAGACCGTCTTCCCGTTGGCCCAGCCGCCGCTTCGGCGGTAACCGGTGACCACTGTCTTGCTCTCGACCTTGAGGCACGCTTCGAGCGCCTGGCTGTTCAGACCATAGACCAGGTCGAGCACCAGGTGTTGAGCCTTGGCTGGCTGCTGCTCAGGAGGCGGCGCAAAGTTATAGCGATGCATCGCGCCGTGCGCGGTGGCGGTCAGCGCAACCTGCACTCGTGGCTTGTCGAGCGAGACGGTGTAGAATCCCGGCAGCGCCGTTTCCGTGGCATGGGAGAACGGCGATTGAAAACGCTTGGCTTCGAGCGGGGAATCCACGTCGCCCGTGACCGGCACAATGAGCAAATCCCCCAGGTCGGCGCAGCCGGTGCCGGAGAGGTGCGTGTGACTGAAGCCCAGTATGCTCGAATCCGAGTAATGATAACCGGAGCAGGCGTCCCAGCCTTCCGTGCGCGTATCGGGGCTGACCTGCACGAATCCGAACGGAACCGTTGCGCCGGGGTAAGTATGTCCGTGCCCGCCGGTGCCGACGAGCGGCAGGGCCTCGTCCACCGGCTGCGGCGCGGCTCCGGCAAGGCCGGCGGCGACGCACACGCTTACGCTGGCGAGGTGGACAAAGTGATAGATAAGTCGAGTATGTAGTTTCATCTGTGTTCCTGAGTAATTATTGACGGCTCGCTAGCCAAGCCCGGCCCGAGCACTGGTAAAACGCTGCGCCAGGACTAGCCGGAATCCGCCGCCGCGTCAAGACACCGAATTGGACATGCTCCCAGCGAGGCGTCTTCGGGACCCGCCCCCGTGCGGCGTCAGGCAAGATGCCCGCCGCTACCTGGTGGCAATATGCGGATGTGCCGGGCCGCTGGCGCGATGCATCACCGCGTTGACAGGTCGAGGCGCTTTTTGTATCCTGGCCCCAGTTGGATCGGGTATGAACTCTATCCTCAACCAACATGTGCTGGTGCTTAATCGCCTCTGGCAGGCGGTTAATGTTTGCACGGCTCGTAGGGCGCTGACACTCCTGTTCCAGGGCCACGCTCAGGTTGTGCTCAACCGCAACGATGGTTCGTTTCAGACCTTCAACTTCAACGAGTGGCACCACTTCTCCCAGCACGAACCGCACCCCGAATCGGTGCGCACGGTTTCCTTTCGCATCCGGGTGCCGCGGGTGATTCTTCTGATCGTTTACGATCACCTGCCAAAGAAGGATGTGAAATTCACCCGGCACAACATCTTCGAGCGAGACCAGAACACCTGCCAATACTGCGGCAAGACTTTTGATCGCAACGACCTGAACCTGGACCACGTCATTCCGCGCGACCGGGGCGGCCCGACAACCTGGGAGAATATCGTCTGCTCCTGCATCGAGTGCAATACGCTCAAGGCGAACCGGTTGCCGCAGGAGGCTGGAATGCGCCTCATCCGCAAGCCCAAGCGGCCGAAGTGGCGTCCCTTCTTGCAGATCAATTTCACGCTCCACCAGCACGACAGTTGGAAGCACTTCATCGACCTTGCCTACTGGAACGTCGAACTGGGCGAGGATGTACGCTGAGGGACTCCGCCTCCAAACCCTCCTCAGCGAAGTGGCAGCACACTGGCTAATGCCATTCTCGGATTTCGTATTTCAGCCCTCTTTCGGGCTTCGGGCTTCGGTCTTCGGATTTCAAGGCTGCAGGCATTGTTCTCCCTCCGACCGACAGGACTGTCGAGCACCCCTGCCCTGCTTCCTTTCGTTGACAATGGGCCGGCAATAGCTAAAATTTATGGCGATGGCTGTAAGGCGTGTTCGTCTATCGGTTAGGACACGGCCCTCTCAAGGCTGAAAGACGGGTTCGATTCCCGTACGCGCTACCATCCCGGAAAATAAGGGGTTTTTGAAGATTCTGGCGAGAGAAAACCCAGAGTAAGAACAAAAGTAAGAACAACGATTTCCATTTTTTTCCGCAATCCCAGCATCAAGCCCCCAAATCGAAGCGCCTCTGGCAACGAATTCCACCGCTGCTTCGATGGAAAAGGGATGGCGAAGTGGATGGTGGTTTGGGCTGGGGCTTGGGCTGGGCGATTCATCTCGAAGTTCTGGTTCAGCGTGGTCCAGTTCAGCCCATTGCAGCATCACCCTCTTTGTGATCAATGAACACCCAGAGGAAATGTGCTGCGGTGCTTGATCGTCACCAGGCCAAAAGGCGGGAAAATGGACCCGGCCATCACGGTGCCTGACAACAAATCGACCTGGCGCGCGGCAGGCTCAGTCGGGCATTAACTTGCGCCTCCAAGACGCTCCAGGAACTTGAGCAATGCATCGGACAATTCGCGACGCGAAATGAATATATTCTGTCCAAGCCGCCAGGAAATTCCGAATTCTGCGTGAAATGCCGGATAGGCAATAGGAGCATCGCTAGGATGTTTTTTGGAAGGTTCCATTTTGGCCAATGGGATGCGCAAACGTTCAAACGACCGCTTGAGACTTTGAAGTTGTCCTGTCGGCGCAGAGACGAGCAATCTTGGGTCGTTTCGTAACCTCTGACTCATGGTGCGCACGATTTCGTAGGCTCCGAGAACCCAAAGATATGAGAGCGTGTAGTTGTCGTTCAACTTGTTGACTTCCCGGACGCTGACCTGCTCCGCCCGAGAAATATCGCAATATCGACTATGGTCGCGTATGAGCTGGCAGTCGACATTTCCGAGCCCCTGCACAACGATCCTCATGAACTTCTCGAAGCGCACGGTAACCGCCGAGGCGTTGATCCACCGGGTATTACGCTCGTTAAAAGCGAGGGCTCTGGAAAATTCTCCCGCAGTTGCCGCATCTCCTTTCTCCCGCATCGCATCTACGGCCTCAGGGCTTAACTCGCCAAGGCTAAGCAGCAATTTCAGTTTTTCTTCGTTGGATAGGGCTACATCGCTCATCAATAGAAACACTAACACTTGGTTAAAACATCTGGCAAATGCTCATTCCAATGGATGCGTTCTGATAGCGAAGACGAGAAGTTCGCCCTGGCTCGAAGGCCGGTGAGCGATGTTGCGGAGGCGAATTCTGGCCCGAAGTGCAATTCGTTCGGCAAGGTGCATGACACCCTCACTTTGGCAGAATTCCGCGTAGCGATTTGGTTTCAGCAAAAAGGGAAACATTACAGGGAGCGGGCGTTAGACCTTGCCTGCTCCTACTCCCATGACAAAGAACTGACCTGGCGTGATCTTGGCCGGTTGATTTGCGGGGATGCTGGCTGGAGTTTCTGCCCTCGAACATCCCCACCCCGGAGACTACTCGCAATGGCGGCTGGAGTGTGCTATTTTCTCAGCCGGCAAGCG
>JBKQLO010000073.1:0-18663 GCA_052147055.1 Terriglobales bacterium | reverse complement strand
ATGTTTCCAGCGCAGCTCCGATCATCGACGAACTGGTTCAGGCCGCCTTGCTTAAGCGAGAGGGAAGGGTGATCCGCCTGACCGCCCGCGGCCGCCTGCTCTCCAACGAAGTCTTTGAGCGCTTCCTGACTCAACCTTCATCCAAGTAGTGGCTGCGCAGTCTTGTAGCGTCGGCGTCCTCGCCGGCTTTCCCGGAGGGCATCCCGGCCTCGGCTCCGAATGACCCAACAAATGGCGTATTATCGTCCCGTCCGCAGGTGCGACTGGTCCTTTAGAAAGGTCGATAGACTCCCATGGTATCCGTCACGGACATATGTGTTGCCGCCGTCACCAGTGCCTTTCTCTTGGTTATTGCGGTGCTGTGCTTCTTTTTCCCCAGAGCTGTGCAGAGCTATGCGATGAGGACGTCAGGGCGTTTCAACCCATTCGTAAGCTGGATGAGAACCTCGCAATACATCTGGATGCTGCGGATGGTGGGTGCCATGTCGCTCCTCGCAGTTCTGCTCATACTGACAGCGATGCTTAACAGACCGCATTAGCTCACGACCAATCGGTCGGTTGGCCGCGACCCATAAATCGCATAAATCGCCAGTAAACATGCGGCCTTCCGCATCTCGCGTGAACTGCGCCCAGAGTAACTTTTCCGCTTTCTTTCATCATGCTCTAATCAGAGAGTTGTTCTTCCTTCCCTCCAAGGGAGCATGACAAGGCAACCGCCAGCCAGAGGATCTTTTGGACTTCCAACTGAACGACGAGCAACTTCACCTCAAGAAAAGCGTTCGCGAATTTGCCGAACGCGAAATCCTTCCCCACGTCATGGAGTGGGACGAAGCCGGCGAGTTTCCCCTGGCAACCATCAAAGAGTTGGGCAAGCTCGGCCTGCTGGGGACGATTTTCCCCACTGAATACGGTGGCCCCGGCATGGGCTACATCGAATATGTCACCACCATCGAGGAACTCTCGCGCGTGGATGGTTCCGTCGGCATCATCGTAGCTGCCCACACTTCCCTGTGCTCGAACCATATTTTTCTTGCGGGCAGCGAAGAACAAAAGAAGAAGTATGTCAGCAAGCTGGCCACTGGCGAGTATCTCGGCGCCTGGGGACTGACCGAACCATCCGCCGGTTCTGATGCCGGCAGCGCCCGCATGACTGCCGTTCGCAAAGGCAACAACTGGGTGCTCAATGGCACCAAGACTTTCATCACTAACGGTCGCTACGCCGACGTGCTAGTCGTGATCGCCGTAACCGATCGCGCCGCCCACACTCACGGCCTCTCCGCTTTCATCGTGGAAAAAGACGCCAAGGGTTTCCGCCCCGGCAAGAAGGAAAACAAGCTGGGACTGCGCGCCAGCGACACTTCCGAACTCATCTTTGAAGACTGCGTCATTCCTGCCGGAAATCTCTTGGGCAAAGAAGGCGACGGCTTCATCGACGCCATGCGCGTGCTCGACGGCGGCCGCATCTCCATCGCGGCGCTCGCGCTCGGCATGGCTGAAGGAGCCTACGAATGTGCCCTCAAATATTCCAAGCAGCGCAAGCAATTCGGCAAGGCCATTAGCGAATTTCAGGGCATCCAGTGGAAGCTGGCCGACATGGCCACTGAAATCGAAGCCGCAAAGCTGCTGACTTTCCGCGCTGCTTCTATGAAAGACGCTGGGATGAAGAGCACTCAGGAATCCTCTATGGCGAAGCTATTCACTAGCGAAGTCGCCGTGCGCTGCGCCAACGAGAGCGTGCAAATTCACGGGGGCTACGGCTTCATCAAGGACTATCCCGCGGAAAAGTTCTATCGCGACGTCAAACTCTGCACCATCGGCGAAGGCACCAGCGAAGTTCAACGGTTGGTAATCGCCAGGCAATTATTGAAAGACTAGCAAGGGCCACGTGGGGACAGCCGCCTCGGCTGTCCGGGCCGAGCGAAGCTCGGCAGCGGTAAGCGGGCTCAGCCGGCTGCTAAGACCAATCGCTCATCTGGCTCTCGGCATCTTTCTTCGCTCCCGAACCACCGCCCATCCGCGCTTTAACCGATCATCTCATACAACCCCATTTTACTCCCAGCGGAGTTTCAGTTTCCTCTGCCTCTGCTTTACACTGACTCTTTGACCCCCAACCTCCAATCCTGGCTAGACCGTCTCCGCTCCGGGGACTCTCTCACCCTCACGCGCGCCATCACTACTGTCGAGAACCGCTCTCCCGGCTGGGCCGATCTGCTCAAAGCCGCCTTTCCGCAAACCGGCCACGCCCGCATCCTCGGACTCACCGGCGCACCCGGCGCCGGCAAGAGCACCCTGGTCGATCAACTGGCGAAGCAATATCGCAAACAGAATCAAACCGTCGGCATTATCGCCGTCGATCCCACCAGCCCTTACACCGGCGGTGCGATCCTCGGCGACCGCATCCGCATGCAGGACCACTTCTCCGACCCCGGCATCTACATTCGCAGCATGGCCACGCGTGGCTCCTTGGGCGGGCTGGCGCGCGCCACGGCCGACGTTGCCACCATGCTTGACGCCTCTGGTCGCGACCTCGTTATGATCGAGACCGTCGGCGTCGGCCAGGATGAAGTGGACATTGTCCGCGTCGCCGATGTCACCATCGTCATTCTTGTACCCGGCATGGGTGATGATGTGCAGAGCATCAAAGCCGGCATCATGGAGATCGCCGACATCTTCGTCATCAACAAAAGCGACCGCGAAGGCGCCGACCGTGTGGAACGCGAGATCCGCGGTCTGCAATCGCTGGCCAATCGCAGCGATCGCTGGACTCCACCCATCGTGAAGACCGTAGCTACTGAAGGCGCCGGCATCCCTGAACTGGTGGCCGCGATTGCTGATTACCAGGCCTATCTGGAAGGAGAAAACCTGACGTTGCAGCACCGGGTGCAACATTGGCAGGAACGGATCGTCGAGATGCTCCGCGACGCGCTGCTCGAGAAAGCCCGCAGCCAGTTTGTGGATGGCAGCGTGGCCCGCTACGCCGCCGAAGTCGCCGAGCACAAACGCGACCCCTACACGCTAGTCGAGGAAATTGTCGGCAAGATGGAAAAGAGTGCGTAACCATGTTCACCATCGACCACCTCGGAATCGCCGTAAAATCGCTGGTCAAAGCCAAGGCCATCTACCAGAAACTAGGGATGACCGTTTCTCCCGAGGAGCTTGTCGAAGCCGAGCAGGTGCGCGTCGTCATGGTGCCCGTGGGGGAAGCCCGTCTGGAACTTCTGGAGCCGACCTCTGAGAACTCATTGATCGCGAAATTCATCGCCAAACGCGGCGAAGGCTTGCACCACGTGTCGCTTCGCGTCCCCGACTTGACCGCCGCCGTCGCTCGCCTGAAAAAAGACGGCGTTCGCCTGGTTTCGGAAGATATCAAGGTTGGAGCCGGCGGGCATCGCTACGTGTTCGTGCATCCCTCCAGCACTGGGGGCGTGCTTTTGGAACTAGTGGAGGGAAACTAGGCGCCTACCACCCCATGCTCCTTCTCGCCATTGATACTTCCGGAAGAGATGGCAGCATCGCGCTGGCCAATTGCCACGCCGACGACTGCCGAATCATGGGCCTCGCGCCGCTCGACGGCGGAGCATTTTCCGCGCAACTGGTTCCCCAAATCGCAGCCTTGTTAAAGACGCACGGCCTCACCAAACATGATATTGACGCCTTTGCTGCGGCTTCTGGTCCCGGTTCCTTCACCGGACTACGCGTGGGCCTCGCAGCGGTGAAGGCTCTAGCCGACGTCCTGAACAAGCCGATCGCAGCGGTTTCTTTACTGGAAGCAATCGCCGCAGCCTACAAGCAAGAGCCCACAATTGCCGCAATGGATGCAGGCCGCAAAGAAATCTACGCCCGCCAGCACAACGGTTCCGAATCTCTACTCACGCAGGAAGAGTTTCTAGCCGCAGCCCAGGGACAGTTGGTGGTCACTCCCGACAAGTCCATCGCCGACCTCGCCCGCGATGCCGGCCTCAAAGTGGAAGAAGTCCCCCGGCCGCGCAGCGATGCCATGGCTCGCTTGGGTTGGAAAAAAATTCAGTCGGGCCAAACCCTCCCGCCTGAAGCGCTGGATGCCAACTACCTCCGGCGCTCCGACCAGATTTTCGCAAAGAGCATTAACTAGAAACTAGAAACTCGAGCTTTTGATCCGCTCCGCCACTCTCGACGACGTTCCTGCTCTGATGGTGCTGGAAAAGCATGCCGTCACCGCCGCCCATTGGTCTGCCGAGCAATATCGAACCGCCTTCTCCTCCAGCCAAGTCTCTCGCATCGCCCTGGTGAGCGAAGACCAAGAAGGCATCCAAGGCTTTCTCGTAGCTCGCGGTGTCGGCCCGGATTGGGAGATCGAGAACGTTGCCATCGCCGGTGCTGCCCGCCGGCGAGGCCTCGGAACCCGACTGCTCGGCGAGTTTCTCAACGCCGCTCGCTCCCGTGGCGCGATGGCCGTCTTGCTCGAAGTCCGCGAATCCAACTCGGCCGCCCGCTTTCTGTACGAAAAGTGGGCTTTCCGTGAAAGCGGCCGCCGCGCAAACTACTACCACGATCCACAGGAGGCCGCCATCACCTATCGACTGGACTTTTCCTAGTTGCACTATATCTGGTGCAAGCCATGTAACTCGCTGATAAACCTAAACATCCGCCTATGAAATTTCGGATTGAAGCCGTTCCGGGTCCTATGGTAACGTCTAGCTTGACAACCCGGTTAGGAGGTCTGCTGGATGCTAACTTCTAGAGACCAACTCTTTGCTAATCATGAAGAGTTCCGTCAATTAGTGCTAGAGCATACGCAGTACGAAAAACGTCTCGATTCACTCACTCAGAAACGCTATCTCACGGACGACGAAAAACTGGAAGAAGTGCGCTTGAAAAAGCTGAAGCTCCGCCTCAAGGATCAAATGCAAAACATTGAGCGGCAGTTCCAGCAAGGTATCGGACAAAACCAGGTCGCTTAAAGACACCAGGCTCCGGCTGCGGCCGCGGGCCGCTCGGGGGAATGCCTTTCTTGTAACCGGCGCGGATAAGCGCCTTTTTTATTTGCAGTGAACCCGAAAATCCCGTCCCAGTTGTCGTCCTGAACTATAATCTCGCTGTCTCCCAGAATGGTTCGCGACGCCTACTATTACGCCCTTCCGCTCCTCGGCGCTGCCGCGCTGGTGGGATGGCTTGCTGCCCCGGTGTGGGCCGTGCCTGCGGTCTTGCTGGCATTTTTCTTCTTTTGGTTCTTTCGCGATCCCGAACGCACAGTTCCAGACGCGCCCAATCTGCTGGTCTCGCCCGCCGATGGCAAGGTGACCAGCATCTGCCGAAGTACGGTTGAGGGAATTTCATATCTCCACATCAGCATTTTTCTGAGCGTGTTTGATGTGCATGTGAACCGGTCCCCTGTCAGTGGTGTCGTCCGGCGCGTCAGCTACCAGAAAGGGAAGTTTCTCAACGCCATGAATCCCGCCTCTGCCGAACAGAATGAACAGAACCTGGTGACCGTCGAAGGCGAAGGCCACACCGTGATTTTTAAGCAGATCGCTGGATTGCTTGCCCGCAGGATTGTGTTCACCAGGAACGTGGGCGATCACGTGCAGCGCGGCGAGCGCATTGGCCTCATCAAATTCGGCTCCCGCGTGGATGTTCTGCTGGCAACCTCGGCCGGCATCCAGGTTAAAGTTGGAGACCGGGTAAAGGGCGGATCGAGCGTGCTGGCCCACTTGGCGGCCAAGAATCAGCTCGTGACGGCCGGTGCCGAAGGCGCCCGCCAAGGAGCACGGTGATGGACTCGGAACTCCCTGACCTTCCCCGGCGACGCCGGGACGATCGCGCCACCGGACGCATGCGCAAAGGCATGTACATTCTGCCCTCGCTCTTCACCACCGCAAATATCGCGATGGGTTATTACGCCATCTTGCAGGTTACGCACGCCACGGCCGCGGAACCGTGGCATTTTGATTTTGCGGCCAAGGCCATTGGGTTCGCCGTGCTGTTCGACGGCCTGGACGGCCGCATCGCGCGCATGACCAAGACCAGCAGCGATTTTGGCAAGGAACTGGACTCGCTCGCTGACGTCATCACCTTCGGCGTCGCCCCCGCCATGCTGGCCTGGATGTGGGGCTTCCGCCAGTTGCCGGTTTTTCTGGGGTCTTCGGAACTTACCGGCAAGCTGGTTCAACTGGGCGCCATCGCCAGCTTTCTGTTTCTGATGGCGGGCGCCAGCCGGCTGGCCCGTTTCAACATCACTTCCAATCCTCAACCCTCCAATCCTGGTCGTCCGGGAAAGAAGTATTTCGTGGGCATGCCGATTCCCGCGGGAGCCGGTGTCATCGCAGCGGTGGTGCATTTCAGGGGAGGGGATCCGGTCTCCTCTTTATGGAGTTGCATTACCTGGGTGTTCATCATTGTGGCGGCGGGATATCTGATGGTGAGCACGTGGCGCTTTTACAGTTTTAAGGACATTGATTTCCGTTCCCGGCAACCGTTCCAGCTGGTTATTTTACTGGGCCTGTTGTTTGCGGCTATCTGGTTTGAATCGCAGCGAGTTCTGTTCATCCTCGCGCTCGCCTACATGGCTTCGGGCGTAATCTGGCGTTTGCAGTGGCTTTTCCGCCGCCGTGGCAATCCGCCTCCGCCTACTTATAAGGAAGCATCGCAGCCCTCATGAGTTCGAACTTGAAATCGCCCGCTGTCTCCCACGCCGACCCTACTCGCGGAGGCAATTTCTACCGCGTGGCCATTGTCGGCGCCGGATCGCTTCAGGGCAAGGAACTGGCAGAGGTCCTCAACGACCGCAATTTCCCTTCGCTGGACGTGAAGCTGCTGGACGACGACGAATCCCTGGGCAAACTTGAGGCCCTGGGTGACGAGGTCACTTTCATCCAGAAGGTGCGCGCGGAAGAATTCCGCAATATCGACTTCACCTTCTTTGCCGCTGATCCCGAATCTGCCCGCAAGACCTGGAAGATCGCCCGCGACGCCGGTTCCGATATCGTTGACCTCTCCTACGCCCTGGAGGACGATGCCGAGGCCGTGGTGCGCTCGCCTTGGATCGAGCGCCAGTTGGGACAACCCTTGGTTCCAGAGTTGCAGCCCGGCCCGGTGGTGACGGCGCATCCTGCCTCCGTCGCGCTGGCTCTCTTGGTGCTGCGCGTGCAAAAGGCTGGCAAGGTGGTTCGAGCCTCCGCCACCGTGTTTGAGCCTGCGTCCGAACACGGCCAGAAGGGCATGGATGAACTGCACCAGCAGACCGTGAATTTGCTCTCGTTTCAGCAATTGCCTAAGAGTGTTTTTGACGCTCAGGTGGCCTTCAACATGTTGGCCCGCTATGGTGAGCAATCTGCCACTGCACTCGCAGCCGTCGAGAGCCGCGTCCGCAAACACTATCGCAAGATCGCGGGAGCTTCCGCCCCTGATCTGTCCCTCCTCTTGCTGCAAGCTCCCATCTTCCACGGACACGCTTTCGCACTGCACATCGAAATCGACCAGGTGGTTGACGTCTTCAGCATTTCGCAGGCGCTGACAGGAGAGCATGTCAACCTTACGTCCGGCGCCGATGACGCCCCCAGCAACGTCAATGCGGCGGGACAATCCGAGGTTCAGTTATCGGTTCTGCCCGATTCCAGTCAACCCCGGAGTTTCTGGTTGTGGGCCGCTTCCGACAATCTGCGAATCGCCGCTTCCACGGCCGTCGAGTGTGCCGAGACCATGGCTGCCACTCGGCCGCGAGGCAAGATCCAATGAGTGGCATGCTGCGCAGACCCTGGCTTCTGTTAGTCCTTTGTCTTCCCGCGATCGGCTGCGGCTACCACACCGCCAGCAAAGTCACCACCATTCCCGAGAATGTCCGCACCATCGCTGTCCCCGCGTTCGTCAACCAGACCCACACCTACCGGATCGAACAGATGTTGACCGCTGCGGTGGTCCGCGAAATGGTTCTGCGCACTCACTACCACATCGTCAATCAGACCGACGCCGATGCCGACGCTACCCTGAAAGGCACAGTGCTCTCCACCTACACCACGCCTATGACCTACGACTCGCAGACCGGGCACGCCGCCAGCGTGCTGGTAGTGATTTCGATGAGCGTGGTTCTGAAAGACAAGCAGGGCAAAGTGCTCTACCAGAATCCTTCGTACCTATTTCGTGAGCAGTACGAGATTTCGAGCGACCCCAACAGTTTCTTTGAGGAAGACACTCCCGCCTACCAGCGCCTTTCTCGTGACTTTGCGCAGACCCTGGTTTCCAATATTCTGGAGGGGTTCTGATGCGCGCTTTCGCCCAAGCCGACCGCTTTGTTTCTGAAGTGCAGGCCCGCAAGCTTCGTCCCGCTTATGTTTTCGTGGGAGACGAAGTCTTCTTCCGCAAGCGCTGCCGCGAGGCTATTCTTGAACATCTCGTCCCTGCCGATCTGCGCGACTTCAGCTTGTTCGAATTCGATCTCGCCGACACCGACCTGGCCGAAGTGCTCGACCGCGCCCGCACCCCTTCGCTGATGGCGCCTTTCCAGGTCTTCTTCATTCGTGGCGTCAAGAATCTTTTCGGCCGCGGGTCAAATGAAGAAAAACTCGCCGCCATCGAAGCCTACTGCAAGGATCCCAATCCTGACGCCGTCTTGATCTTCGTCGCCGACCACATCAGCATCCCCGCCGACGCCCGCCGCATAGAAATGACCGATAAAGACCGCTACGAGCGCATTCGCGAGTCCATGGGCGCGTACTGCGCCATTGTTGAGCTGTCGCGCGTCGAGGAGAGCGAAGCCGTCCGCTGGATCGGCGAATACTGCCTCACTCAGAGCGTAAAGATCGACGCCGACGCCTCCCGCGAGTTAGTCGACGCCCTCGGTGGCGACATGATGATGGTTTCCAACGAGATCGAAAAGCTGATGCTTTACGTGGGCGAGAAGAAACACATCACGCTGGGCGACGTAGAAACCATGGTCCTAGCCGCCAAGCAGCGGTCGTTATATGAGCTGACCGACGCCATCTCCGCCAAAGACCGCGTCCGCGCCCTCGAAATGCTCGACGCTATTCTCACCACCGGCGACGGCGACGAAGCCGCCATTGGCCATCTCTACATGCTGGCCAAGACTTTCCGCCAAATGCTGGTGATTCTCGAACGCAACGTCCGCGACCAGCGCATGTTGTGGGCCGCTCTGTGGCAGGGATTCCGCGTGCCCCCATTCGCCGCCGATGACATCATTCGCCAGGCCCGTCGCTACAAATCGAAGCGGGAATTGACCCGCGCGATCCGCCTGGTCGCCAAGACAGATCTCGCCCTGCGCTCGAATCCTCCGAGCAAACGCATGGTCCTGGAAAAATTGGTGCTGGATTTGACCGCCGAACTGAAGCCCGAGGTCCCCGGCTGGTCTCAGGAAGAGTTGCCGGTTTAGTCGGGATCTCGTATCACGTGGGGACAGCCGTTCTCGGCTGTCCCGCCGCGAAGCGGCGCAAGAATAAAGCCCATGGCGTAAGCCATGGGTCATGGTTGGAAAATGGAACCAAGCCCCGAAGGGGCGAAAGAGCGGGGAACGGATCAAATCTCGCGGCGAGCCACGGGTCAGGCTGAAAGCTGACGGCCAACAGCTTACTTCACCGCATGCAGCCGCGCGCTCAGCCGCGATTTGTAGCGGGACGCGGTATTGTTGTGGATCACGCCCTTCTGCACCGCTTTATCGAGCGCAGAAACCGTCTGCCGGAACACCTGTTCCGCCGCTGTCTTATCGCCCTTGGCGAGCGCTTCGCGCAATTGCCGCAGGGCAGAGCGCAAACGCGACGTGTTGGCCCGGTTGCGGGCGGTTCGTTTCTCAGTCTGACGGGCGCGTTTCAGCGCCGAAAAATGATTAGCCATGGAAGCTTCTTTACCTTCGCTTGAATGTGGATGAGTCTAAATCGGCAGGCCGATTCCAACCTGTTTATTCTACGGGACTAACTCCCAACAGGTCAAACTCACCTACTCGCAGTCCGGTTCACCGCACCACCAGCTTCCACGCCAGAGCCGCCACAACACAAACTATCCCAATCACGTACCCAATCATTCTTGCCTTATTAACCTTGTCCTGCTCCTGCATAAACCACCTCGCTTCTTCAACATAATGCCACAACAGTCCCGAACCTCATAGCTCCCATTGACTCCCCTCCATCCCCGAGATACCCTATCCCTAATGGCAGTTGCTTGCACCTTGCGAGCGAGCATCCCGGCGGGTTCCACTTCCAGACCGAAGAAGACTTTTTGCGCTGCAACACCGCCTCTCCGGCATCTAACCCAGCCGTCAAGCACCGGCACCCGGCGCGCGGAGGCAGACGCCAAAACTGAATGAAGAAAAGTATCGAGATCACTCCTCACATCGAAACCCTGTTCGGCACCAGGGATGAAAACCTTCATGTCCTCGAAGACGGCCTGCACATCACCATTGATCTGCGCTCGAATGCGATTGAGCTTCATGGCGCTACTACCGCGGTCGAACGCGCCCAGCAGGTCTTCGCCGATTACGAACACTTGCGCCGCGCCGGACACGTCTTCAATAACGGCGACCTGAACAGCATGCTGCGCGTACTTATGGCTGACCCCAAGGCCACGCTGCGCGGTTTGGCTGAAGCCGGACGCCAGCGCGCCACGGGACGCCGCACCGTCCAGCCTAAGAGCCTCAACCAGCGCCGATATATCGAAGCCATCGAGAAGCATGACATGGTTTTCGGCATCGGCCCGGCGGGTACCGGCAAAACCTATCTCGCCGTTGCCATGGCCATTTCCGCGCTGCTGACGAAGCGCGTGAACCGCATCATCCTCGCCCGCCCGGCCGTCGAAGCCGGCGAGCGCCTCGGATTTCTCCCCGGAACTTTGCAGGACAAGATCGATCCCTACCTCCGGCCGCTGTACGACGCTCTCTACGACATGCTCGAGCCTGAGAAGGTAGATCGTTATCTGGAGAAAAACGTCATCGAGATCGCACCCATCGCCTTCATGCGTGGGCGCACCCTCAACGACTCCTTCGTCATTCTCGACGAGGCGCAAAACACCACCTCCGAACAGATGAAGATGTTCGTCACTCGCCTTGGTTTCAACTCCAAAGCGGTGATCACCGGCGACATTACCCAGATTGACTTGCCCAACGCCCGCCGCAGCGGCTTGCTGGAGGTCATCGACGTCCTGAAGACCGTTGACGGTCTGGCCTTCGCCTACTTTGACGAAAGTGACGTCGTACGCCATCACTTGGTGCAAAGGATTATCCGTGCCTACGACGACCACAAAACCCGAGTCGCCGAACAGCAGATGTTGTTGCTGGATCCAGAGCCGAGGAGATCGAATGGCGGAGGCAACTCGGCCGTTCAGGAGAAATTCGTGTCCTCAAAGAAGACAGAAGACGAGAGGGAACAAGCGACCGAAACCAACGGATAAAGACTTGGAATTTAGCAGGAGGGTGCCACTACGGCGGCCCTCCTGTTTGCTTTTTGCACAGTTAACCCAGTGATCGTCATCCGAAAACCCGTGGCCGGTGTAAGCGCGGCCGCGCTCACCCGGTTCTTGCGGCGCGCCCAGCGTAGTGCTGGGCTGCGCGGCTCGGTGGACGTGTTGCTCGCCGGCAACCGCGACTTGCGCGCCTTGAACCGCCGCTTCCGCGGGAAAAATCAGCCCACCGACGTGTTATCGTTTCCCGCAGGGGAGGGCCCGCGCAACGGTTTCGCGGGTGATATCGCCATCTCCGTGGACATTGCGGCACAGAACGCCAAGCGGCTCGGCCACGCTACAGCGGA
Organism: Terriglobales bacterium; assembly: GCA_052147055.1. GTDB lineage: Bacteria > Acidobacteriota > Terriglobia > Terriglobales > Acidobacteriaceae > JABCZH01. The sequence goes on along the minus strand of JBKQLO010000073.1, from coordinate 6,940 downwards.
AGAAATTAAGATTCTGTGTTTGCATGGACTGCTGCATCTCGCCGGGTTTGACCACGAACGCGACCAAGGTCAGATGGCGAAAAAGGAACTCAGCTTGCGGCGCCGGCTCGGTCTGGTTACTGGCCTGACGGAAAGAAACTCAGGCCCCAACGCCCGCGCCACGCGGCCATCACGATGAACTTTGCCATCGCCATCGCGCTTCTGGTTTTGTGCGGGCTGCTGACTCTCGTCTCCTACGTTGACCGCCTGTATTCCGAAATTGGCAAGTTCCTTTCCCGCGAATTTCAGGACAACATTGACGCCTTTGAGCAGAGCGTAGAGCCCCGGCTGAAGGTCAGCCGGGAACGGGCGGCGTTGTCCGTAGCCGTACTCTCTCAGCTCACCACTGCCGCCATCGCCTTGCTGCTCGGCTTCGCCGTGTTTCGTGAGGGCGTCTGGAGGATTGAGGAGATTCTGCAAGCCACGCTGGGCCTGATTCTCATCGTAATCATCTTCAACCGTTTCCTGCCGTTTGTCTTTTTCATGCGAACCAAGGGCCAATGGCTGGCCCGCTGGGTACCGGTTCTGCACATTGTCATTTATCTGGCCTTGCCCGCTACCCTGGTGCTGGGTTTCTTGCGTTCGGTGACCGCCCTCACCAAGGAGCACTCTGAGGAACAACCGGAGACCCAGGCGGAAGCTGTCGATGCCCTGATCGAAGCTGGTCAGGAAGAAGGCATTTTGGATGAGAGCAACCGAGACCTCATCCAATCGGCCGTCGAGTTCGGCGAAAAAACTGTCCGTGAAGCCATGAAGCCACGGCCTGACATTGTGGCCGTACCCGCCAACACCACGGTGGAGCATTTCGTCGAGTTACTACGCGAGAAACCCTACTCTCGCGTGCCCGTCTTCGAAGGCACCATTCACAACATCAAGGGCATCGTCTACGCCCAGGATGTGCTGCAAGTTCCTGACACCGAAGCCCGTACCCGCACCGTGGACACGCTCATGCGTAAGGACGTTTACTTCGTGCCCGAGAGCAAGCGGGGCAGCGACCTTCTGCGCGAGATGCAGAAGAACAACATTCGCATGGCCATCGTGGTTGACGAATACGGGGGCGTGGCTGGCCTCGTCACCATCGAAGACCTGGTCGAAGAAATTGTGGGTGAGATTCGCGATGAGCACGAAAAAGCGGAAATCGTGCGCGAGAACGACAACTCTTACGTCGTGGCGGGCAACATGGATGTGGATCGGCTGGACGAACTCTTCGGCATGCGCCCGGAAGGCAAAGAGTCGGCGACCGTCGCTGGCCTGGTGAGCGAACTGGCTGGCCGCATTCCGCAAAAAGGGGAGGTCGTCGAAGAAGACGGACTGCGCTTTGAAGTCCTGGAGTCTACCGAGCGCCGTGTCAAGCGGGTCCGGATCTCCGTAGTCGAGCCAAAGCAGATGAGGCTGATATAGTTCTTGTATTGGGCTGCCCGCTGCCCGGCAAAACCACCCATGGCCTTTCACTCCGGATTCGTGTGCATTTTGGGCCGGCCTAACGCCGGCAAATCCACTTTGCTGAACGCCCTCGTGGGCCAGAAGCTGGCCATTGTAAGCCCCAAACCGCAAACTACGCGTAACCGTATCTTGGGAATTGTTCAGGTTCCAAAACAGAAGGGAAGGCCCGCCGGCCAGATTGTCCTGCTTGATACTCCGGGAGTTCACCAGCCTGACAGCTCACTCGGACGCAAGATGATGGCGGAAGTCAGGAATGCCCTTGAGGGCTGCGATCTACTTCTGCTGTTGCTGGACGTCACTCAGAAATTCGGGCCCCGCGACCAGTTCGCGCTCGACCTTGCCAGGAGGTCAGGCACACCAGTGTTTCTACTGCTCAACAAAATTGACCTTGTGGCGCGCAAGGACAAACTGCTGCCCATCATCGACGAATACCGCCGGCTGTTTGATTTCAAGCAAATCGTTCCCCTTTCGGCCCGCAAGAAAATAGGACTGGACGTCCTGCTGGACCACGTGGTCACCGCCCTCCCCAAGGGAGAACCCCACTTCCCCGAAGATCAGATCACAGACCAGCCCTTGCGCTTCATGGCGGCCGAGCTCATTCGTGAGCAGGTACTACTCGCCACCAGCGAGGAAGTGCCCCATGCCACCACGGTGATGGTCGAACAATTTGAAGAGGGAACAAAGCTCACCCGCATTGCCGCCACCATCTATTGCGAGCGGGACGGCCAAAAGCGAATTCTGGTGGGCCGGCAGGGGCAGATGCTAAAGACCATTGGCACCGCCGCGCGTCTGCAGATCGAAAAAATGATGGGTACGCGAGTCTACCTCGAATTATTCGTGAAAGTGCGTCCTGACTGGCGTGAGTCGCACGTCTTCGTCGATGATCTGGACTGGCGGCGGCAATTGGAGCGCTTGGCCGGCCCGGGATAGGTTGGTCTGCAGACAAAGTTTTCGTGGAAAGGGGCAGAATGCAATCGGACGATACAGGCCATGATTTTGATGCCCACAACTTAGTCTTGAAGTTGAACGTGAAGTTGGCTGCCGATCAGAAGGCGGTCGACCATGTCGTGCACGCCATAATGCAGGTCGTGCGCAGAATGGACTGCGCCCCTGGTACCGAAGACGCCGTTGAGCTGGCGCTTACCGAAGCCTTGGCCAATGCCATCGTGCATGGTGCGCAATCCGACCCATCCAAAAGTATCGAATGTGATGTCGCCTGCGACCAGCACGGCGACCTGCTGATCGTGGTTCGCGATCCTGGTAAAGGCTTCGATCCATCAACCATTCCCAACCCGCTGGTCGGTCAGAACATCTATTCCAGTCACGGCCGGGGTATTTTTCTCATCAATCAACTCATGGACGATGTCAAGTTTCAGAAGAACGGTACTGAAATCCGCATGGTCAAACGCCTCAAGCCCGAGTCCAAGCAATAATTATTTGCCTAACTTCGCAGTCCAGTCCATGACGATCGACATGGGGGTCATGGCGGTTTTCAGTTGGGTGTTTATCAGAAATTTCTCGCCGCCTTTGCTCACATCGTAAGAAGACTGCTCTGAAGTTGCCACTAGTTCACGTGGATTCGCCTGAAACAGCGCAACCGGGGTTCCGGCGTCGAAATTGGCGCCGACCGTAACTGGCGTGGCCATGATCTTTCCATCCGGAGCCAGGTAATAGAACTCTTTGCCGTCGCTCCGCCACCGTGGCTGTTCGCCTCCCGCATTCGATACCTGCCACTTGCCATGCGCCTCGGGGAAAGAGGTTACATAAACCTCCCACCTTCCGCTTTCATTGGAGGCGTAAGCCACCCATTTCCCGTCCGGCGAAAAATGGCCCGCCCTGGGAGTGGATAGCCCCTTCAGGAACAGGCTGCTGCTAAGGCTGGGGAAGGTCACAAACCACAAGTCAGTGCCGCGCTCATAGAGCACATACTTTCCGTCGTGCGACCAGTCCGTCGGATACCTGTCCGGTCCCTCGTGCGGGATCATTGTTTCCTCTTGTGCTCCGGTGGCATCTTTCAGATACAAATTGAACCTCTGGGCGCGGTCTGAGCAAAATACAATTCGGCTGGAATCGGGACTCCACACCGGCGACGAGTCAATTGCCGGATCGAAGGTGAGCCGCTTGCCGCTCTCGGTCGCCAGATCGTAAGTCCATACATCGGTGTTCTGGCTGTCAGGGTCCATCACATCTGCCGCCACCGACTTGCCGTTGGGCGCAAGGGAAACGTTCCCGTACTCGCCCGGTTTCGACGTCACTCCAACCTGCCGCCCCTTTCGGTCAAACCACAGCATTTGCGAGACTCCGGTATCGCTGCCTTGCTGTGCGGCCAGCAGGCCCCTTCCGGAACTCGCGAACACCGCTCTGGCGATGCGCGACAGATACCGAATGTCCGTCAGAATCGGGGTAGCCTCTCCGCTCAGCTCAAATTTCTTCGTGTCAAAGCGTTGCGCAAAGAGCGTTTGGTTCCGGTAAAAAAGCAGATAACCCGGCTCCGCGTAGGCGGCATTCGCGGTCGCCGCCGTGATGAGACGCTTCTCTTTCGAATTCAGCGAACCGACGTAGATCAATGACCGGAGCTTCCGCCCGGAAAGGTCCATCGCCAGATAAAGGTAGTGGATTCCATCCGGCAGAAATGAGGGCCAGCGATGGCTGTCCTCTCCATGCTCCCGGTCCGGAAAAGTAACTTGCGTGGCAGTGCCGCCAGAAGCCGCGATCCGGTACAACCCAGTTCCCAACTGGCCGCTCGGAGTGAAGAGGATGACGCCGTCTTTGTTCCAGGTGCCTCCACGGCCGGTCTGCGCATCGCTAAGCGTCTGCACCGGGCCGCCCGCGATGTCCACCCGCTTAAGCCTGCCCTCAGCAAAGAACCCGAGCGACCTGCCATCGGGAGACCAGAAGGGAAAGTTAGCGCCATCGGTATTCGCGATGCTGGTCGCTTCCCGCGATCCCGGCTCATAGATCCACAGCAGGCTTTTTCGTTCCGACTCTCTGCCCACCACCGCAATCGTGTGGCCATTGGGAGACACCGCTAGGTCTTGGGCCGAGAAGGGAAGCGGAGCCGCAAAGTATGCCGTCCGTTCGTCAGGTCTCGAGGCGCGCCACCAGATCACGAGCGCCATCAGTACGATTACCAGGCCACCCGCCGCAATCCAGCCTCCTACGCCACCGCCCGATGGTTCCCTCCCCGCAGGCTTGACGCTGCTTGCGCCACTCTGTCCGATCCACTTCAGCTGCAGCCTTACGTCGTGCGCCGTCTGAAACCGGTCGTCGGGGTTTTTCGCCAGGCACGTATTGACAACGTGTTCGAAAGCCGGCGGTGTTAGTGGTTGTAGAGATGAAATCGGTTCCGGTTCTTTTTCCAGAATCGCGCCGGCCACGCTAACCTGACTCTTGCCTCCGAACGCACGTCCACCCGTTACCATCTCATACAGGACCCCACCCAGTGCGAACAGGTCGGACCTCGCATCCGCTTCCTTGCCTTCAATCTGCTCCGGTGACATGTATTGGATCGTGCCCATGAGCGTGCCCGCGGCAGTCAACGGAGACCGGGGACTGGCGTCGCTCACGGTCAAGGCTGCCGACAAAACTGGGGCGTTGGAAGCGCCGTCCAACCCCGCCGGGGTTGCCTTTGCCAGCCCAAAATCCATCAGCTTCGCGCCCGCCTTGGTCAGCATGATGTTTCCCGGCTTCAGATCGCGATGCACGATTCCTTGTTTATGCGCGACCGCTAGCGCCTCTGCGATGCCGGCTCCGATGGTCAGCGTCTCACTGAGCGTCATCCGTCCTTTACGAAGTCGCTCCGCTAGAGTCTCCCCTTCCAGAAACTCCATCACCAGATAATCGGTCCCGTCTTGTGAACCAATGTCGTAGAGCTGACAAATATTCGGATGGTTCAAGGAGGAGATCGCCCGCGCCTCGCGCTCCATGCGTTGTTTCAGCTCCGGCGAGGACGAAAGGTGGGAAGCAAGAACCTTAATGGCGACGGTTCGATCCAGACGCGTGTCTTTGGCCCGATAGACTTCGCCCATACCACCGGCGCCCAGCGGCGCTTGAATCTCATACGGGCCAAGTCTTGTGCCTGTAGCTAGGGGCATGGCGCGCAATTATAACCTGCGACGGTGATTTTTCGATGGCCGCAGTGCTCGCCAGCGATTGCGATCTCGCAAGCCGCTCTGCGAGTTGCCGCTACTCCTTCGCTGCAATCCCCAGGGTTTTCATCTTGCGGTAGAGATGGCTGCGCTCCAACCCCAACACTTCTGCCGTGCGGCTGACGTTGCCATGATTCTCGTCAAGTTTCTTCAGGATGTAATCGCGCTCATAGGCAGCCCGCGCTTGGTGCAGGGTCGAGAACTCGCTGCCCGCAGCGCGCCGGCTGCCATCGCGATGCACCAAAGGCGGCAGGTGTTTGCGTTCGAACCGCGTGGTTGTCGGGTTCATAATCACGATCCGCTCGATCACATTCCGCAACTCGCGCACATTCCCCGGCCAGGAATAGCGCATCAGGATTTCAATGCAGTCTTCTGTGATCTCCCGCGAGCGCCGTCCATACGTCGCCGAAAACTCCTTCAAAAAATGCCGCGCCAGCAGGGGCACGTCTTCCTTGCGTTCGCGCAAAGGAGGCACCGAGAAGGGAATCACATTGAGCCGGTAAAACAGGTCCTCGCGGAAGTTCCCTCTGGAGATTTCTTCTTCCAGATCCTTGTTGGTGGAAGCGATCACCCGCGCATCCACCGTGATCGCGTCATCGCTCCCTACGGGAACGAATCGCTGTTCCTCGAGCGTCCGCAGCACCTTGGACTGCGTCTTCAGGCTCATATCGCCAATTTCATCCAGAAAAAGCGTCCCACCGTGCGCTTTCTGAAAAGTGCCTTCCTTATCGACAGTCGCGCCCGGAAATGACCCTTTCCGGTGTCCAAACAGTTCGCTTTCGATGAGATCTTCGGGTATCGCCGCGCAATTTACCTCCACAAACATCTCATCCTTGCGCAGGCTCTGCGCATGAATCGCATGCGCCACCAACTCCTTGCCGGTCCCCGACTCGCCATAGATGAGCACGCGTCCATTGGTGGGCGCCATGACCTGAATCTGCTGGCGCAGTGCCTTCATGGGGACGCTCTCACCCACAATCACGCTCTTGGGAACCAGTTGCTTCCTGAGGTCACGGTTTTCTGCCCGCAAGCGCTTGGCGTCGATCGCGTTCTTAATAAGAATGAGGGTCTTATCGATCGAAAGCGGCTTCTCCAGAAAATCGTACGCACCCAGCTTCGTGGCCCGCACCGCGGTCTCGATCGTCCCATGTCCCGAGATCATGATCACCTCAGGTGGATTGTCCAGCTCGCGAATCTTTTCCAGGGTCTCGAGCCCGTCGATGCCCGGCAGCCAGATATCCAGCAGCACCACATCAAAGGCCTGCTTGCGCAGCGTCTCCAGGCAGGATTCTCCGTTTTCCGCCTGCAAC
>JBKQLO010000072.1:0-3057 GCA_052147055.1 Terriglobales bacterium | reverse complement strand
CTTGATCTTCCCAATAGCCGGCCTTTTCCAGTACGTGGCTCACTTTGAGGTCGGTAAGGTACTTTGCCTGCTTGTAGCCAATCTTCGTGGGAATGCTCAGACGCAGCGGAGCGCCGTGTTCGCGGGTCAAGGGCCTGCCGTACATTTCGTAGCAGAGCAAAGACTGCGGATGTACGGCGGTAGCCATGTCGAGCGACTCATAATAGTCGTCCGCGCATTGGACGGTCACGAAACGGGCGGTCGGGTCGGCGCCAATCATCTTGAGGAAGTCGGAGAGGAGCACCCCGCCGAACTGGCCAATCACGTCCCATCCCTCGACGCAAACATGCCGTGTGTTTTGCGTGTACTTGGGCAAAGCCTGAATCTGCGCGAGCGTGTAATCTCCCGGTTTCTGTACCGCGCCTGTCACGGTGAGAGTCCACTTGTCGAAATCCACTTGAGGATCATCGACGTCGTAATCGTTAATCGGGAACTTATCGAAAGGGGTCAGGTCGGATTCGGAAAATGTGGGCGCCAAATGGCCGGAGCGGAACAACCTTGCCGAAGCCCAATCGCTGAAACCGAGGCCGCCCTTAAGGAGTGGCTTCTGCAGTTGCGGGATGGCAAAAGCGCCCAGCGCTACCACCGGTGCGAGTTTCAACAACTCACGCCGGCTGATGGTTTTGAACTTGCGGCTATCGGTTCGTGAGTACATAATTGCGCTCCGTTGCAGACGCCAAGAGATAGAGATTATATGTGATTTGCGAATCAGCAAGAAGTTACAAGGCAACCGGGTAGTGGTTCAGTTTGAAATCCACAGGGGGGTAGCAATCAATCACGGTCTGTGTGAAACTGTCCCGCATGGCATCGACTAGGCGCAAGCTTCTATTCCACAAAAGTGCTGAGTTTACGGGATGGTCCTGTACCGCGTGCGGGTGGGTAGTAGAATCCCAGGGGAATCTGCCAAGGGATATTGAAACGGACTTCGCCAATCACGATTGCGCCAAATACCCACGCAAGCATGAGGATTTCAGCCAAGCCGCGGCACGGATAGTGAGAGAGGGGACGGATAATCACTAGCCGTTCCCCTCGTCTACTTCTGGGAACGGTAACGGCAATGTGTCGCCCTCGCACCCCATCAGGTATGCTTCATGAAGCGCAGCGACTCAGAATTCATGCAGTAGCGAAGGTGCGTGGGCTCGGGGCCGTCGTCGAAGGCGTGGCCTAGGTGGGCATCGCATTCGTTACAGGAAACCGCGGTGCGAACCATGCCATAGGTTGTATCGCGGATCTCGCGGACGTTCTCGGCGGCAATGGGCGCCCAGAAACTGGGCCAGCCGGTGCCGGAGTCGAATTTAGTGGCCGAGTCGAACAGCGCATTGTCACAGCAGATGCAGCGGTAGATTCCTTTGTCGTGCAGGTTCCAGTACTTGCCGGAGAAGGCGATTTCGGTATCAGCGTTGCGCGTGATGTCGAAGACTCCGGAAGAGAGTTGTTTGCGCCATTCGGCTGCGGTCTTAATGACCCTGGCGACGCTGACTTTGTTCAAGCGCTGCCCGGAGTCAGAGAAGAGAACGATCGTGACTTCTTTGGGCTCGGCGGTGGCAGCCGCAGCTTCCAGAGCGTGCGGCTTTCTCCACTGCCAGAACACCAAGCCGCCTATGGCTGCGGCGGCGCTGGTCAAGAAGACACGGCGACGAACGTTTGTGGCGCCTTCGCGGTCGAGATCGGAGTTGAACATAGCTCTCCCCTACTTTCCTGTGTAGAGATCAGGGAACTCCTGGCGAAGATGCTCGACTTTGGGAGCATCGTTGTACATGATGTAGGGCTGGCTGGGATGCAGGGCAGCGTAGTTCTGGTGATAGGCTTCGGCTGGGTAGAAGGCTTGCACTGGCACCACCTTGGTCACCAGTGGACGGGGAAAGACCCTGGCCTTGTCGAGTTGGGCGATGTAAGCCTCGGCAATGCGCCTCTGTTCATCGTTGGCATAGAAAATTGAAGAGCGGTATTGCGTTCCTTCGTCGGGACCCTGGCGGTTCAATTGCGTGGGGTCATGGGCCACGGAGAAGAAGATCCGTAACAACTCGCCGTAGGTGATCCGCGAAGGGTCGTACACGATCTCGACCGACTCGGCGTGACCGGTTTCGCCGGTACTGACGATCTCATATTCGGCGGTCTTGGCGGAGCCCCCGGAGTAGCCGGAGGTCGCGCGGATCACGCCCTTCACGTGCTGAAAGACCGCCTGGATTCCCCAGAAGCATCCGCCGGCGACGACCGCGGTCTGTTGACCGGATGCGGCGACTCGCGGGGCATCCAGAACGGGCGCGGGAAGCGGGGCGGCGTTGCAGGCCGTGGTGGCAAGAAGCGATCCCAAGAGAACCAGAGCAGTGCGGATCGAAGAATATGCAGTCATCTCGTTTCCCCTCACTTGGACGGACTACCGTGGGCTGCCAGATTGGAGTGTCGAGATGAGTAAAAGTTTCAACTTCGAGGGTGGAGTTGCAGGGGGAATTTCAAAACGAGGGTCTGTCTAGTCTTTCTTTAGTCTCAGCGTGCCTTTGGCGGCCTATTATCTCACTCCCATGGGACCTATTCCATTGCTGCCGCCTGCTCGTGCACCACCTCTACGCTGGAGGTGATCTGAAACGCCGGTCTCAGCGAGCGGTACACGGGACAACCTTCAGCGTACACGCTGTGAACGCGATCCACAGTTTCGCGGACTTCGTCGGGATTCGCGGCGCGCAGGTGAAACGTCACGTGCACCCGGCGGATGATCAGGACCTTGTTTTCTTCTTCGACTTCACCGCGCACGTCAGCAGTGAGGCGACCTTCCTTGGCATTGATCTTGCGCGCATCCAGCGCGCCGGCAAAGGTGCCGAGCATTCAACCGCCTAGTCCGGCGACGACGTAGTCGATCGTGGCCGCGTGCGACTCGCCGAAACGCGACATGTCCAGACCGTAGTGCTTCGCGATCTCGCTGTGTACGCTGAAATAGACAGGCTGAGCCTCGCCGGGCAAGCGCGCGACGCGCAATGGTCCCTTGATGCGCTCGATGTGAATGTTAGAGACGTAGGCAAC
>JBKQLO010000071.1:0-6887 GCA_052147055.1 Terriglobales bacterium | reverse complement strand
TCGGCGAGTGCTACGAGACTGCCTCGCGCATCGAGGACGAAAAGGAAGATAGCTATACGGAAGCATGGCGCGTCACCGCGGGGCGGGTGGAGGCAATCGCCCGGAAGTCGCTTGCGGGCGGGCACCTGGTGAGTGCGCGGGAGGCGTTCCTGCGGGCGTCGTCGTACTGGCGCGAAGTGGGTTTTTACCAAAGCACGACGGATCCCAGGTGCCGCGCCGGTTGGGAACGTCAACGGGAGTGTTTTACGCAAGCTGGAAAACTGATGGACCTGCCCTTCGAGGTTGTCAGCATTCCATATGAGAACGGGAAGTCGCTTCCCGGCTATTTCCTGAAAGCTGATGCGAGCAATCAGCCACGGCCGACGTTGATGAGCCTGGGTGGCGCCGACTCCTTGGGCGAGGAACTCTATTTCTGGGGCGGCGGCGCGGCGGCGATTCGCCGGGGATACAACGCGTTGCTGTTCGAGATTCCGGGGCAGCGTGGCGCGATGTTTTCCAATCCCGGTGCCGAACTGTTCTTCCGACCGGACACGGAAGTTCCACTGAAATACGTTTGCGACTGGGTGCTCGCTCGCGCGGATGTCGACGCGAAGCGCCTTGCCTTAGCTGGCTGGAGCCTGGGCGGGTACTTTGCGCCAAGGGCAGCCGCTTTCGAGAAGCGGATCAAGGCCTGCATTGCGAGTACAACACTGCGGAACTGGCAGAATGTGGTTCTGGAAGCGATTGGGTTACCGGCGGACCGGCCTTGGCCCAGAGATATTGAGAGCACAATCGATTTGTCAACCGTGGGGAGCAGATTTATCGCCCAGGGAGACATCCGTTATCGACATGGTGCGGGCGGCGGAACGATCGCGGAGTACATTGACGGGCTGGGCAAGTACAACTTGTCGGGATTGGAGGAAAAGCTCACCTGCCCGTATTTCAATATTGGCGGCCAGGGCGAGGGACCACTGGCGGTTGACGGTCAGAAGTTCTACGACAAGCTGACCTGTCCCAAGGCGCAGCACATCATCGCGGCGAAGGAGGGCGGCGAGGCTCATTGCGGAGTCAACAACGAGAGCCTTGAGCACCAGATCATGTTCGACTGGTTGGATGACATTTTGCTCGAAAGTCCGAGTGCGCGACATCTACGATAGCCTGTTACGCGTCCAAGGGAGCGGCGTTGGCTGTGCGGATGGCTTATCCCGAAGGAGTCTTCCCGATCAGGGCAAATGCCTTTCCCAAAGTGGAGACAAATTCCTTTGCTGACTGCGGCCGTAGGGCGGTTTTGGGATTGAGAGCGCGCTCGAAAAACTGCTGCCATTCAGCCGGTGCATCGGGCAAATGCGTGGGAAGCGGAGTGAACCGGCCGTTGACTATGGAGTACTGCATCTGGCCCAGAGAGGTTGCAGGAAAAGGATGCGTCCCGGTTAGCATCTCGTAAGTAATCACTGCCAGCGCCCAGATATCCCATGCAGGAGATGCAATTTCACCGTTGAGCTGATCCGGCGACATGTACTGCGGTGTACCCACGAGAACACCTGTAACAGTGTCAACTGTAGCCGCGGCCGGATCGGTTGGAGAAATCAGAAACTTCGCTAGACCGAAATCCAGGATCTTGGCCACTTCACCCTCGCCGCTATGGACCAGGAAAATATTTTCCGGCTTCAGATCGCGATGGATTAAGCCGTTTTCGTGTGCCGCTTCAAGACCAGAGCATACGCCTCCAAGAACGTGCAGGATTTGTTGCGTTGCAAGTTTCTGCTGCTGCACCAATCGTTGCCGCAGCGTGAAGCCTTCGAGTAACTCCATCACGAGAAACACGCGTGTGTCCGAATCCACTCCAAAGTCGTGTACGGTAACCAGGTTGGGGTGCGCGAACGAAGCTGCCGCCTTGGCTTCGCGCCTGAAGCGTTCCGCCGCGTCGCTGCTGGTGACGAGCTCTTCACGTATCAACTTGACCGCAACGGCGCGTTCCAAGAATGTATCCGTGGCCTTGTAAACCGTGCCCATTCCGCCCCGCCCCAGCCTTCGCTCCAGTCGGTAGCGCGAGGTCAGCAGCCGCTTAAAAGGCACTCGTGTGAGTTGCGCGCCTTCATTGCTGCAGCGGCCCATGCCGCTCTCGTAGCACAAACCGCAACGGGGACACTCTTCAAATCCGCCGAGCGCACTCGTAACGGGACGCTCCAAGAGCAAAGCCAGCGCGCTGCCAATACCAGAGAGCAATTCCTGGTCTTCGCTGCCATAGGGCTCCTCTGATTTCTTCAGGCCCAAAACCATCAGCGCCTCGCGACCGTGAGGTGCAATCGCGATGGGTACCATCAGGTCAATGCGCGCCTCCCGTAGGAAGTTCGTATCTTCGGAGGGAAGCTGCTGCTTGAGCCATCCGCTTTCGCCGAGCGATATCTGTAAGGGCTTGGCAAATAGGCGAAAGGCCGCCATGAGCTTGCTCTCGGCGCTCAGTCCGCGGGGATAGATTTCAGGCGGCGCCGAAGCCATGCAACGATAGAGTGGGTCGGCGGCCTCGCGCATCAGGATTGCAACAAACTCTGGATGCAGCGCCTGCTCTATGCGGGCAACCGCCTTGGGCGCAACGTCTGCGAGGTTGGAGGACGCACGAATCTCATCCACCGTCTGAAGTAGCAGGTGCTGCGCGTTGTAGTGCTCGCGATAAAAGCGGCGGTCCAGCACCTCCAGCCATTGCGACCGTTTCTTGTGGGCAATTACTCCCGCCACTCCCATGAGCGCATACGCCCAGCCGTGCGCGGAGAGCAAGACTCCGAATGGCTGTTCTTTGTGGGCTATCAAATCGAAGATGAGGATTCCTGCCAGGATAGGGATGGGGATGAGCAGGGCGCCGCGCGCCACAGCGTATTGCAGGCTCTGGCGGACTATGAAACTTACCTGGAACAGCCGCTGCTTAAGCACCGCGTACGCCACACAAATTGTGAAAGGAACCTGCGCAAGCCCAAACACAAGCGGTGAGAGAGCAATCGCAGACAGCCAGAGCGTCTTTTGAGATAACGAGAACAAAAAAACTGCAAGCAAATCCGCGAAGAACAGCAGCAAGCCAAAGGTCACCAGCCGTATCCGGCGCCGTTCATTCACCTCCCGGAGCCTGAAATAATTCACTGCCAGGATCACCATGGGAGCCAGAAAAGCAACCAGGAAAACAAGCGTGAGGATTGCACCGAGCCAACCCGGGAAGGTGCCCACGTCGCGCTTTGGCGCGAACAGCACGATGTAATCCGTAATGGTTGCAGAGCCCAGCACAGGCACGCCCAGCACCGCCAGCATCATCCATGCCCATCGGCGATGCAAGAGCGGCTTGGGGAAGGAAAGCGAAAACAACAGTATGGGCGCAAGGGGTAAGCCGTTGACGCTGAGTATCACCGCTGGGAAGATGAGCCACTGGATGGCCAGTGGCAGGTTTCGCCATATCACCGCAGCACTCGGAGAAAAGAAGTAAGCATTGCCTGTACCCAGGCTGCAGAGGAATATGCCGGCGGCGACGGCGGTGAGGTCGCGCGGCCTCTTAAAGAGAACCAGCAGTCCCACCAGCAACTGAATCAGGCTGGCAGCGGTTTCCACCAGAAAGCCCAGGTATTCTTTCGAGGTCCAAGCTTGCGCCAGCGTTTGCTTGACAGTCAACTGCAAATGAACTTCCTGGCTCCCGCGCAATACCACAATGGAAACAGGATGGTCGAACATCGTGTTGGCAAACGCGCTTCCGACCTGAAGTGAGTTTTGTACAGCTCGGCCATCTACATTGACGATTCTGTCATCCTGCTTCACTCCGGCGGCGTAGCCCGGGCTACCCGGCGTCACATTCGCCACTTGGTTGTCACGAAAGTTGGGGTTGATTCCAGTGGCCTCAGGAAGTTTGAGAGGCAAACAGACAAAGCCCACCAGGAAGCAGGCGATGAAAGACGCTGCAACCAGCCAAATCCACCACGGGATGCGGGCAGAGGACATGCTCTCTTGGGCGCAAACTGGCTTTATAACAAGCCGGATGCGGTTAGTCTATGGGTGGGCCGCAGGCCCAAGGGGACTCAAAACCCAGGGGGTCAAGGGCGGCGTTCGCCTACGGCTCAGTGAATGTTTGTGCAAAGCCCTGCTCCCTACTACGGCTTGCTTCCTTGGGGTAGCTTGGGCTTTCCTTCGGTTGGTGCAGCATCTTTTTTGGTCGGCTTCACACTGCCGAGATTTAAGGCATTGCCTAGAGTTGTTATATTACCCTCTGCAATGAGTTTTGCCAGACTTGAGATCAGGGGAGCCAGATCCTGAACATTTCCATCGGCATTGCCGATATTCAGTCCGTTGCCTATGAAGACCACTTTGCGGTCCAGAATAGCCTGAAGCAGTTGACGCACAACGGAGGGCTTGTCTTCCGGCTCACTCAAGAACTCTACCCGTACGTCGTCGCCTTCCACGACCAGAAATCCGAGCGGAACGTTTTTCGAACTCAGGCCGCCGCCTGATGCAATCTTGCCATCGCCCCCAACAAGCCCGAAATTTACTGAAGCAAAAGGAACGATGGCAGTTCCACCTGCACGAATGGGCTCGCCCACCAATGAGCTCGACTTCAACTGGGAAACGAGTTTGTCATACTCGCCCAGTGGCTTTTCCACGGGCACTTGGGCACGGCAAGGAATTCCCAATAGCAAGAGTGCTGCTGACAAACATGCGTATTTTGATTTCACGGGATAGCCTCACTTTGCGTCTGATTTAACGAGGTTGATGAAACGAGTTCCTTTCCCAGTAATGGCGACAAAGCCCAAAGGCCGCGCTTCACCACTCATATAAAACAGATTGGCTTGAGACTCGGCACTTTGTGGGGCGGTTCCACTCGGCACCTTGGTGGCCGCACTGCCGAATTTGACGTCGACCATGAGGATCGGGATTAGCGTGACAGAACCGACTTTGATCGGCTCCCCTATGACAGTTCTTACGTTGAGATCGTGACTCAGGCGCTGAGCCATGCCGTCAACGAGATCCGATGTGCTTGGCGGTTCGACAGGCTTTGCTTTTTGTTGCGGCGCATTTTGAGCCATTCCGAGAGAGCCGACCAACAGGAGAAACATGATTGAGGGGATGATCTTCTTGGCCAAGGGATACCTCCGATTTTGAACTCAGCACGAACAGAAGCAAATGGCGATCCGTGGCATGGCTGAAACCCGGCGCCATTATATTCCCGACGGTTGTTGTAAGCAGGCGATCGTCCGGGGATGCCCCGCTTTTGCGATTGCAGCCCCGCTGGAAATACCCGCTGTTAAGCCGCACGCTGTTAAGCCGCACTAGGACATTGTTTCGGGGAGGCCGCTTGGAGGGAGTTCTGCGTGGTGCCTTTTTCTTGGAGCTTCTTATCAATGCGGTCCACCAGTTTTTGAACTTTGCGGTCTTCGTGACACTGCGGGTAGTTCGGGCTGGTTTTCATGGAGCTAGTCTGCCACACGCCCGTCTCAGAGCGCAAATTGCCTCAAACTTCAACTCTCGATCCGCTTTCGGTGGCCCCGTTGACGGGGTGATTACCAGACGTGTGGTACCAGCCGTTGAACCAGATGGTCCGCATCAAGTAGCATCTTGAATTGCCGTAGGCGGAACTCAAGATAACGTTTGATGGTGGCGACTACGAGTTGCACATCAAGAAGGTTCTGGGATTCAAGCATTGGGACAAGCGGCGGCGGAAACCCAAACGGGGAATCCTCGATGTACAGCCTGATCACATTCTCTGGCCGGGCGCGGTCCTCAAAGAGTGATTGTTTACCCATGACCCGCTTGTGACCGGCCTTGGGATTAAGTCTTGGGATTAACCAGAGCGGTTTTTACCGTGGGTTTTTGGAACTAAGCGACACCGAATCAATGAGTTTCCACTGTGTCCCGAACCAGGTGCTCTACCAGGCTGAGCCACTCCCCGACTGACGGCTGGATCACGGCCACCACAGGAACGTGGCGACTCGAACTCAGACATTATAGCATTCTGCGGTCTGGTGATTTGCCGTGGCGGGCTGCACGACGTTGCGAGTGCGGCCGCTAAATTTGCTGTCATTGCAGACACTGATTCGCAGACACTGATTGGGGGATATCGAGCTTCGGACTCTGCCATGCCGTACCGCGCCATGCTACAGAGTTCATTAACTTTTATCGGAAGTGAAGAAGATTGTCTTGCTGGCGACCCGTTCCGTCGCGACTGCCTAGGGGATGCGAAGGCTGCTACAATCCTGGTAAGTCGTCTTCTTACGGTATTAAAGCGTTTCTATGCTGGCTTTTACTGCTGGAAGGCTATTGACTCCCACGGATGCGGTCGAGCATCCTCTCGTGCTCGTCGAGCAGGGACGCGTCCTCGAAATTTCCACTCGGAGCGGGCGACAAGCTCCCGCCGGAATTTGCGTGTCCGATTTCGGCGATGGCTTGATAGCGCCGGGTTACGTTGATCTCCACATTCACGGCAGCGCTGGATACGACGTCATGGACGATACCGCCGAGGCGCTGCCGGCGATCGAACAGTTGCTCGCACGGCATGGGGTCACGAGTTATTTCCCAACCACCGTCAGCGCTCCGATGGAAATGACTTTGCGCGCACTCGAACGGCTGGCGGATGCGATCGAAAATTGCGAACTAGAGCGCGCACGAGTGCATGAACGACCGCGCGAGCGAAAGAGTGCGGAGGGCAAGAGTCGGGCCCTTCCGCTCGGCGTCCACCTGGAGGGGCCATTCATCAGCCATGCGCGCCGCGGGGTACATCCTTCGGAACATTTACTGGCTCCTAAGCTGAGCACTTTCGAGCAGTTCTGGCAGGCAGCGCGCGGCCGGATTCTGATGATGACCATTGCTCCTGAATTGGAGGGCGCGCCCGAGGTCATTGCCGAAGCGGCGCGGCGTGGTGTCTGCGTTAGTCTGGGACATTC
>JBKQLO010000070.1:0-106052 GCA_052147055.1 Terriglobales bacterium | reverse complement strand
TCTACATCATGGATATCGCCAGCAAGCAATGGGTGCAGTTAACCCATGACGGTGGCCGAAATGACTTTCCCTCGTGGTCGGCGGACGGACGGCACATCGTTTTTCAGTCCAGCCGTTCCGGCGGAGAGCAAATCTGGACGATGCTGGCGGATGGCAGCCAGCAAAAACAGTTAACCACCACAGGTAGCAATACGCAACCGAATTGGAGTTGGAAGTAGTAGATTAGAAGTATAGGATTCGTTGTTCTAGCGCTGTTTTATGTAAGGGACCAAGGGGAGGCGGCTTCGTTCCGCCAGCTCGGATTCAATGCGCGCCACTATGCGCGACATCGCAGGGAGGAAAAGTGAAGCAGCAACGACTGAAGTGGATCACGCTCACGTTCGTGCTGGGCGCCGTGCTGTTCCTGGGCGCCTGCCACAAGAAAACCCCACCACCGCCGCCACCGCCGCCGCCACCAGCGGCCGCGCCAACGGCTTCGTTGTCCGCTAATCCCAACACGGTTGAGAAGGGTCAATCCACGACTCTCTCCTGGCAGACCAGCAACGCCACCGACGTAAGCATCGACGGCATCGGAGCGGTGCAACCCAGCGGCTCTCAGCAAGTGACTCCGGCCGATTCCACAACTTACACACTGACAGCGAAGGGCGCGGGCGGAACTCAGACCGCCACTGCCCGGGTTACCGTAACCACACCCCCTCCGCCGCCTACACCTGCGCCTTCGCCCACAGAAGAAGAACTGTTCGCACAAAATGTGCAGGACATCTACTTCGACTATGACAAGGCCGACATTCGCGCCGACCAGCAGAGTGCGCTGCAAGGAGACATCGCTTTCCTGAAGCAGCATCCTGATATCCACTTTACGGTTGAGGGACACTGCGATGAGCGCGGATCGACGGAGTACAACCTCGGCTTGGGCGACAATCGCGCCAATGCCGTGAAGAACGCCTTGGCACAAGGCGGCGTAAGCGCCGGCAACATCAAGACGTTCAGCTACGGCAAGGAGAAACCGTTCTGCACCGAATCCAACGAGTCCTGTTGGCAGCAGAACCGGCGCGGTCATTTCGTCTATCAGAAGTAATTCTGCCAAGTGCGGGGCAGGAAACTGCCCCGCGCTCACCTTACTCTGGCCACGCGGCGACGGCTGGGGAACCCCGTAAGACAACTGTGTCCGGAACGCGCTATCCTGCACAATAGGGTTCTGGGGCCTGGTTTTCACCCTGGATCGACGGTCGACTCTGCGGGGAAATGGAACCAACCATGAGAAAACAGCAATCTTCAGTCCTTCTTGTTCTCCTGATCGTCCTCTCGGTAAGCATCCAGCCGGCTTGGGCCGTTAGCAAGGAAATGATCCAGTTGCAAACCCAGGTGCAGGCGCTCCAGGACCAGATGACGCAAATGCAGCAATCCTTCAACGAACGCATGGGCGTGATGAAGAGCCTGATGGACCAAAACACCGACAGCATGAACAAGGTGACGGCTGCCATCACTGCGTTGCAGGGTAGCCTGGAGAAGTTGCAGACCGATAACAGCGGCAAGACCGATGAGCTCTCCGGTCAAATTCAGACGCTCAATGACTCGGTGGACGAACTGAAAGCCCGGCTGGCAAAGATCAGCAAGCAACTCGATGACATCCAGGCGGGCCAGCAAAATCAGGCCGCGGCACAAGCTGCGCAGCAGGCCCAACAGCAAGCCTTGGCACAAGCGCCTCCGCCCGACGTTCTCTACAACAATGCCCTGCGCGACTACAACGCTGCGAAGAACGACCTGTCGGCACAGGAATTTTCTGACTACATCAAGTTCTATCCTTCGACCGACTTGGCCGGCAACGCGTATTTCTATCTGGCGGAGATCAACTACAAGCAGGGCAACTTTCAGGGCGCGGTCAAGAATTATGACCAGGTGCTGCAGAACTTTCCCACCGGCAACAAAGCGGCTTCCGCCGCTCTGAAAAAGGGACTTTCATTGATCGAGCTGGGACAGAACGAGGACGGCATCGCCATACTGAAGCACGTGGTACAGCGCTACCCGCACTCGAACGAGGCACTCCAGGCACGGGAGAAGCTGCGCAAGCTGGCATTTCCAGGCAAAGATGGAGCGCGTCAGTAGCACCCAGCCCGCAGTGAAGTCAGTGGCTACGGGCGGCACTCTGTTCGGTTGGACACGTCCTTCAGTGTCTCTTGTGGGATCAACAGGCCGGGAGCATAATCGTTCAGCTTCCCCCAAATCATAGGAGACACTAAAAATGAAATACCGCGTACTGGGCTTAGGCCTGCTCACGCTCCTGCTTCTCAACCTTCCCGCGGTAAGCCAACAAAAAGCATCCGATGACGCAGCCGTCCGGGCCACGGTCACAGACTATATCGAAGGCTACTTCACCGGCGACGCAGCCCGCATGCAGAAATCACTGCATCCTCACTATTTGAAGCATGTGATTCATGGCGATATTCCCATGAGGGAAAAAAACGCCTCGCAGATGATGCGGGATGTGCGATCCGAAGGCGTTCCGGACCTTCCTCAAGCGGATCGAACGGAACAGATCAGTGTGCTGGATGTTTCAGGAGACATGGCTTCCGTCAAACTCGTGACTCCACGCTGGACGGATTACGTTACGCTTTCGAGACTGGATGGGCAATGGAAGATTCTCTCGGTAGTGCAGCGAATCGATGATTAGACGGTCTTTTCGCCGGCCTTCAGGTTTCTAAGGCAGTACTTGATCTCCGTGGTCAGTTCTTTCACGCGCATACCCTCTTGCACCATCAGCTTGCAGGAAAGTGCGGCGCGCTCGGGAGTACCTTCCCCCAAGTCGAACGTGACCCGGCAGTATTGGCAATCCTCGTTCCAGCAGAATCGTCCGTGGGAGATGTCCTCCGGCGCCAGATATTGCAAGCAGCGCAAGAGCGTGTTGTTCTCCGGAACCTCAAACTGTTTGCTTTGAACGGTGATTCTGATCAGACGGGTGAACGGCCGGAAGAGCGTGGACGGAGCGGTCATGCTGGAAACATTCTAGGGTGGGTCTAGGCTATCCCCAAGAACGAAGGTGGCTGTACGGCCGGGAACTAAACTCCAGTCCGATGAGGATGATGGCGTTTCACGTGACGTACTTTATGGTGCTGCACGTGGTGTTTAACCTTCGCCGGCCTGGCCCACGCGGATTGAGGTAACAACACCGACGTCAACACTAAGATCACCAACGCTAGCTGAAACAGGCGCTTCATAATGCGCTCCCTCCCAGGCCCCCAATACTTCTGTAATATTAGGATTGTTCCTTACCCCATACAACACAAATCGGTTGCATTGGGCGGATTTCAGGGTACGCTGGTGGCAGGAGTTTTCATCTATGACTCATATTGCAGATCAAGATCGCCTCAAAGGCGCTTTGGAGCAGGAAGAAAAAGGCCAGCACGGCAATACTTCGATGCAAGGCCAACTCGGCCATCGGGACCAGGATCCCATGCTCAAGGCTGCCGACACTGATTTCCCGGAGCCGGGCGAGAGTCCAGAACACAGTGGCGAACCGCAGGACCCGGAGTCGTCGACTTTGGACGACGTGGCCTAAAAAATTCTGGAAAGGCGCTACTGCAACCCTGCCATCACTTCGTCCAGCACTGCCTTGCCCGGACGAACCGCCGACTCCGGCAAAGTAGCCAGAGGCTCGTCGGTCACATTGAGCATGTCCATGAAGCTGGGTGCCTTGGGGTTCACATAGAACACGCCCGTCAACACTTCGTTGTTCTCATGGGCCTCATGCAACCGGCTGATGGAGCGGATGCGATCGGTGGGGTTGTAGTCCTCTTCGAGCTTAGACAGGCGAAGCCGTGAGCCGTCATGCATGGTGACTTCGACAGTTGTGCCAGGATCGTACTCCACGTTGATTTCCTCGAATGACGGGACAAAGTTGATGTCCTGGAGCGGCTCCTCGTGGTCTTTCATGTATTTGTAGGACTTCGTCGAGCCTTCGTGGTCGTTGAAGGTCACGCACGGCGAAACTACATCGATCATGACCGTGCCTTTGTGCGCGATGGCGGCCTTCAGCATGGAGTGCAACTGCTTCTTGTCTCCAGAGAAGGATCGCCCGACAAACGTTGCGCCCAAGGTGATGGCCATGGCACAAGTATCAATGGGAGGAAGGTCGTTGATGACACCGGACTTCAGCTTCGAGCCCAGGTCGGCAGTGGCCGAGAACTGGCCCTTGGTGAGTCCGTAGACGCCGTTGTCTTCGATGATGTAAATGATCGGCAGATTGCGGCGCATGAGGTGAACGAACTGACCGATTCCGATGGAGGCAGTGTCGCCGTCGCCGCTGACGCCAAGGGCGATCAGCTTGTGGTTAGCGAGGACCGCGCCCGTGGCTATGGATGGCATACGGCCATGGACAGCGTTGAAGCTGTGCGAGCGGCTCATGAAATACGCCGGCGTCTTGGACGAACAGCCGATGCCGCTGGGTTTGATCACGCGCTCGGGCTGGACACCCATTTCATACATGGCATCGATGATGCGCTCGGAAATGGCATTGTGACCGCAGCCGGCGCACAGCGTAGTCTTGCCGCCGCGGTAGTCGAGCACGGTGAGGCCAATGCGGTTGGTTTTGGGTGCGGGCGGACTGGTCGGTGTGGTTGCCATGTTACTTCCCCTCCATGCTGGTGAGTTCGTCGGTAACCGAGCGCGCATCAAGCGGCAGCCCGTGGATGTGTGCGATGCTGCGCAGCCGCGTGACCAGTTCGGGCTTGATGTCGAGCTTGAGCAGGCTGAGCATCTGCGCGTCGCGGTTTTGTTCGACCACGTAAACCCGGTCATGATTCTCGATGAATTCGTGGACTTCGCGAGTAAATGGGTACGCCTTAATGCGGAGATAGTCGGTTTCGAGATTGTATTCGTCGCGGAGCTGGTCGCGGGCTTCGATGATTCCCCAGTGAGATGTGCCGTAGGCGATAATGCCGATATTCTTCTTACCCGCAACGGCCTTTCCGTTCATAACTACCGGCCGCGGCACGAAGGAGCGCGCGGTTTCGAACTTGCGATTCAGGCGTTCCATATTGCGCTCGAAATCGTCAGGACGCTCGCTGTATTGGGCCTTCTCATTGTGGCCGCTGCCGCGGGCGAAATATGCCGCCGCGGGATGCTCCGTCCCGGGTAGAGTCCGGTAGCCGATGGCATCGCCGTCCACGTCTTTGTAGCGATTGAAACCGCCGAGGCGGTTGAGATCTTCCTTGGAGAGAATCTTGCCGCGCTGCAAGGGCGCGGTCGGATAGGTGAAGGGATCCGACATCCAGTTGTTCATGCCAAGGTCGAGGTCCGACATCACGAACACCAGCGTCTGGAACTGCTCGGCCAGATTGAAGGCGTCCGACGCCATGTCAAAGCACTCGGCCACGGAACACGGAATCAGCATGATGTGCTTGGTGTCGCCGTGAGATAGAAACGCGGTGGAGAGAATGTCGCCCTGCGAAGTGCGTGTGGGCAGGCCGGTGGAAGGTCCAACCCGTTGGATGTCCCAGATCACGCCCGGAACCTCGGCGTAATAAGACAAACCGGCAAATTCTGCCATCAGCGAAATGCCTGGTCCGGAGGTCGAAGTCATGGACCTTGCTCCCGCCCATCCGGCACCCAGCACCATGCCGATGGCTGCCAGTTCGTCTTCCGCCTGGACAATGGCAAACGTGGCTTTGCCATCAGGGCCAATGCGGTACTGCTTCATGTATTCAATCAGGGTTTCGACCAACGAAGACGACGGCGTAATCGGATACCAGGTCACCACCGTGACTCCGGCAAACATGCAGCCCAGAGCGGCGGCCGAGTTGCCGTCAATGATGATCTTGCCCTTGGTCTTGTCCATACGCTCGATGACGTAGGGGCCCAGCTTGGTCAGCGAGGTGGTGGCGTAATCGAAGCCAGCCTTGGCGGCGGCAAAGTTTAAATTCGCGGCTTTAGGCTTGCTGGAAAACTGCGTGCCGATGGCCTTTTCGACTTCGGCGAGGTCGATGGAGAGCAACTTCGCCACCACGCCCACATAAATCATGTTCTTGACCAGCTTGCGCAATTTGGCTTCGGGACAAACCGGCGCGACCAGCTTGTCGAACGGCACCGAATAAAAGAGCAGATCATTGCGAACCTGATTGAGGTTCAGAGGCTCGTCATAAAGCACGACCGCGCCGGGGGACATTGCCTTCACGTCGTCCTGGGCAGTCTCCGCATTCATGGCCACCAGAAAATCGATTTCTTTCTTGCGCGCGATGTATCCGTCTTTATTGGCGCGGATGGTGAACCAGGTGGGCAATCCGGCAATGTTCGAGGGAAACATGTTCTTACCGGAGACTGGAACTCCCATCTGAAAAATACTGCGCAACAGCACCGAGTTCGAGCTTTGTGAACCCGATCCATTGACCGTCGCAACCTGAATGGTCATGTCGTTGACGACGCGCTTCTGCCCCGCGTGCCCGGAGGCGCGAGGAGTTACATCCGTGGTGGCCATTGCCTATTCCTTCCTTTGGCTGGAGCGGGTTTTGGTCCGCTCGATCTAATGAAGAGTGATGGGAGCAACCTTTCAATTATACGGCAGGAGAGTGGGTGAGAGCGTGGAACGAAAGTAGCGGTGTACCTGGCTGGGAAATAGAGGGCAAACGCAGAAAACTTCCTGGGGAGATGCAACCAGTTCCCTGTTCCCTGTTCCTTGTTCTCAGAGTTTCTAGACTTCAACCTTAAAGAACTGCGCCATATTGCGGAACTTGTTGTAGCGGGCGGCAACCAGTTCGGGGATTGGCATCTTGACCAGTTGCGCGAGATTGGTCTTTAAGGATTCGGCTAGCAGATCAGCAGCTGCGGAGTGGTCGGTGTGGGCGCCGCCATCGGGTTCGGGAACGATCGAGTCCACGCAGTCGAGTTCGCTCAAATCTTTGGCGGTGATGTGGAGGGCCTGGGCAGCTAGTTCTTTCTTGGTGGCGTCGCGCCACATGATGGAGGCGCAGCCTTCGGGCGAAATGACGGAGTAGATTGAGTTCTCCATCATCAGGACGCGGTCGGCGATGGCGATGGCCAATGCGCCGCCGCTGCCGCCTTCTCCGGTGATGGTGGTAATGATGGGAACCTGTAGGCGGGCCATTTCGCGGAGATTGCGGGCAATGGCCTCGGCCTGGCCCCGTTCTTCTGCTCCGAGACCGGGATAGGCGCCAGGAGTGTCTACAAATGTGAACAGCGGCCGGCGGAATTTTTCTGCGATCTTCATCACGCGCAGGGCTTTTCGATAACCTTCCGGATTCGGCATTCCAAAATTGCGATAGACTTTTTGCTTAGTATCACGAGCCTTCTGGTGGCCGATGATCATGACTTCCTGGCCCTGGAAGCGGGCCATGCCGGTCACGATAGCGGGATCGTCGCCGAAGCCCCGGTCGCCGTGGATTTCACTGAAGTCGGTGAATATCCGCTCGATGTAATCCAATGAATAGGGGCGTTGGGGATGTCGGGCCAATTCTGTCCTCTGCCAGGCGTCGTGATTCGCCGAGACCTCGATACGAAGAGAGTCGATGCGATCATTCAGCTGCTTGATCTGATTGCGGAGATCGTCGTTCTGTCCCGGCGCGGCTTGCAGCCGGAAAAGCTGTTGCTCGATTTTCTCCAGTTCCTGTCTCGCCTTGAGTTGTAAGTCCATCTTACGGGCGTCACCGTTCCTGCCGGCCCAGCGCGATTCGACCATCGACAACAGAAAATCCGTCCCAGTCACCACCAGACCGACGTTGACAACTCTGGAACCGCTCGTCACTTGCAGGCCGAATGCGCCGTGGGGGGAAGCTCTCATCCGCTGTTGGTTTCAGTTAATGACTCGGACCGCGCCGCGACCGCACAATTCCTCTACACGCGCCATGAAATTGCGGTCTGGTAGCACATTATAGCCTTCCGCTTCCATCACCACCATGAAATCGCCCTGGCGTTCCACGTCAAACAACACTTTGGCTTCGCCTTTGGATTGAGAACAAAGCAGATGCAGGTCGTCGACCGTGGACTCGTTCGCGGTCTCCACCGGGATGCGAATGCGCAGCGAACGTGGCAGCGGCACCTTGGCATCTTCCAGCGGCATGATCTCGTTGGCGGTGAGCTTGGGGTTGGCACCCTCTTCGATTCGCAGTCCCCCGCGCACCAGGACTGGGACTTCGAGCTTCACTTTGTCGCCGAGTTTGCGGTAGGCCTCGGGAAAGACGATCATCTCGACCGAGCCTTCCATGTCTTCGAGAGAGCCCTGCGCGTAGAAGTCGCCTTTCTTAGACTTCAGCACCTTAATTCCGGTGATGATTCCGGCAGTGGTGATGTTCTCGTCTTTTCCGGTGGAGGACTTCACGGCGGCGATGTCGGACGTGCTCAGGGCGCGCAAGTCGTGCAGCTTGTCGCGGTACTTCTCCAGCGGATGCCCCGTGATGAAGAACCCGAGAATTTCTTTTTCGGCGGCAAGACGCATGTGCTCGTCCCAGTCGGGAGTGTCAGGCAGTTTGTCATTGTCGGAGCCGGTTTCCTCTTGCTGAAATACTCCGAATAACCCGTGCTGGCCAGACTCGGCATCGCGCTGGGTTTTGGCGGCGCGGTCGATGGCCTTGTCGAGCACGGCCATCAGTTGGGCGCGGCGGCCGAGTGAATCCATAGCGCCGCTCTTCACCAAGGACTCCAGCACGCGCTTGTTGAGCAGGCGCAGGTCAACCTTTTCGCAGAATTCGTAGATCGAGTTGTAGCGTCCTTTTTCTTTACGCCCGGCGACGATGGACTCGATGGCATTGTGGCCGACATTTTTTACTGCGGCCAAACCAAAGCGGATGGCGCTCCCATGCGGCGTGAAATTGGCGGCGCTGACGTTGATGTCCGGCGGCTCGACGCCGATGCCCATTTCGCGGCATTCGTTGATGTACTTGACCACATCGTCGGTGCTGCCGGTCACCGAGGTCAGCATCGCGGCCATGAATTCCACGGGATAGTGAGTCTTGAGGTAGGCAGTCTGATAGGCCAGGAGCGCGTAGGCGGCGGAGTGAGCCTTGGGGAAGCCGTATTCTGCGAACTTTGCCAGCAGATCGAAAATTTTTTCGATCTTTTTGGGCGGATAGCCCCTCTGGACCGCGCCCTCAACGAAGCGCTCGCGCTGCTGCGCCATTTCTTCCGGCTTCTTTTTGCCCATGGCGCGCCGCAGCACATCGGCCTCCCCCAGGGAATAGCCCGCGAGGCGATTCGCGATCTGCATTACCTGTTCCTGGTAAACGATGACTCCCCAGGTTTCTTCCAACATCTCTTTCAGCTCGGGCAATTCGTACTCGATCTTCTTGCGTCCATGTTTGCGATCGATGAAGTAGTCGATCATGCCGCCCTGAATCGGCCCCGGACGATAGAGAGCATTGAGCGCGGTGAGGTCGCCGATGGTCGAGGGCTGATAGCGGCGCAGTACGTCGCGCATGCCATGCGATTCAAATTGGAACACGCCCGTAGTCAAGCCCTTGTGGAAGACTTTTTCGTAGGTTTCCTGATCGCTCAGGGGGAGATCTTCCAGAACAAGCTTTTCGCCCCGGGTTTGAGCAATCAGTTTCACGGTATCGTCAAGGATGGTCAGCGTGGTGAGGCCGAGGAAGTCCATCTTCAACAGGCCCATCTTTTCGATGGCGACCATGTCAAAGGCGGTAACAATTTCATCGTTCTTGGTCTTGTGCAGCGGAACGAGTTCGATCAACGGACGGGGGGAAATCACGACCCCGGCGGCATGCACACCGGCGTTGCGCACCAGGCCTTCGAGTTTTCGGGCGGTGTCGAGCAGCGCTCTCACCTGCGAATCACTCTCGTACGCCTGCTGGAGCGCGGGGGAATCCTTGATCGCCTGCTCCAGCTTGATGTTCAACGTGGTAGGCACCATCTTGGCGATGCGGTCCACATCGGCGTAGGGAATATCCATGGCGCGGCCCACGTCCTTGATTGCCGCCTTCGCCGCCATGGTGCCGAAGGTGATGATCTGAGCGACATTGTCGCGGCCGTACTTCCGGGTCACATAATCAATGACTTCGCCGCGGCGGTTCATACAGAAATCCATGTCAATGTCGGGCATGGAAATACGTTCGGGATTCAAGAATCGTTCGAACAGCAGTTCGTGCTGTAGCGGATCAAGGTCGGTGATGCCGAGCGAGTAGGACACCAGCGACCCAGCCGCCGAACCGCGGCCTGGGCCGACTGGAATGTTGTGTTCCCGCGCGTAGCGCACAAAATCCCACACGATCAGGAAATATCCGGAGAACTGCATTTGCTGAATGGTGCTAAGTTCCCGTGCCAGCCGCTGTTCGTAGTCCGCCAGACTGTGCTTGATGCGTCCTTGCTCCTGCAAACTTCTGAGCAGTTCCAGACGACGCGCGAAACCTTCGCGGCTTACGTGTTCAAAATAACTGTCGAGGGTGTAACCGGCGGGCACATCAAAATGGGGGAAGGGATTGCTCACCTTTTCGAGGCGCAGATTGCAGCGTTCCGCGATGGCCAGGGTGCGGGAAAGCACGTCCGGCGCGTCTTTGAACACCTGGAACATCTCGTCGTGACTCTTGACGTAGAAGCCTGTGCCCTGAAACTTCATGCGGTTGGTGTCTTGAATCGACTTGCCGGTCTGAATGCAGACCATGACGTCCTGGGCGTGGGCGTCTTCTTCGCACAGGTAGTGGCTGTCATTGGTGGCAACCATCGGCAGGCCGAGTTCTTTTTCCAGGCGAAACAGGTCGGGATGGATGCGGTGTTCCATCTCCAAACCCTGGTCCTGAATCTCGAGGAAGAAATTGTCTTTGCCGAAAATATCGCGATAGAAGGCAGCGCCGGCGCGGGCGGCTTCGTACTTCCCTTCCATGAGAAATTCGGCAACTTCTCCCTTCAAGCAGCCCGAGAGCCCTATTAAGCCCTTCGAGTGCTCCGCAAGAAATTTCTTGCTCACGCGTGGCTTGTAGTAAAAGCCGTGAAGCGAAGCTTCGGAAGTGATCTTTACCAGGTTGCGATAGCCCTCTTCGTTTTCGGCTAGCACCAGCAGGTGGTTATAAGTATCGTTATCGGGAGGCGTGCGCTCGATGTTGTGATCGTCTTTCTTGCAGATGTAAAGTTCGCAACCGACGATGGGCTTGATGCCCTCATGTTTCGCCGCATTCACAAAGTGCACGGTACCGAAGATATTGCCGTGGTCGGTCATGGCCACAGCCGGCATGCCTAACTGCTTCGCGCGCTGACACAGCTTCTCGACGTCGCAAGCGCCGTCGAGCATGGAATAGTCAGTGTGGAGATGGAGGTGAACGAATTGGGACATGGGGCTCTGTAGTGATTTTACGTTGGCCTCATTGTAAGCGGAAGCTGCGGAGCTGCGGAGCAGGAGTTATCCACAGGCGGAGGATTTCGGGGGATCATTTGTGTTGCAGCAACGTGGTATGGCTGGCCACACATTGCCACTGGCCGTTCAGAAAAATCCAGGTATCGGTGAAGCGGCCGTAATGGTCGAACGGTTTGCCCTTGTAGATGCCTTTAGTGTGGTAGTTCGCGCTGACCACGGCGGCATTGTCGTACAGGTCAATTTTCACGTTGCTGTTCGCAGCCGAGGTCGCTTGGTAGGTCAGGTCTTCGGCGTCAGCCAGAAATTGCGTCTTGTTCATCACGGACCCATCAGTGTCGGTGTAGATGAAGCGGTCACCCACCAGGTTCTCCAGCGCCTTGGCATCGTGGTGGATTTGCGCCTGGTTCCACGCGTTCTCCAGGGCAACGAGCTTGGTTTCTGTGGCGGCCGCGTGCGGTGTCTGTCCCCGGCCCAATCCGGTTAGAGCCAACAGCGCCAATGCGAGACGGTAAAATTTCATTAGTATCTTCCTCCTTTGAGATTGGTCGCTCGCTTCAGCCCTCGGGCTACGTTTGATCTCCAGCTCCGTGCTTGCCACGGCCGAGCTTGCAATAGGCCGGCGGTTCGGTATTGTCCACGCGGTGTTTCGCCAACTTCAGAATACAAAGATAAGCGCAAACCGCTTTGAGATCATCGTCGGTCAGTCCCCGGTTTGCGGCTGCATCTCGACTACTGGCACGGAAAGAGCTCCTGGGGATAAGAAGTTGAGTTATCTTTCGCATCAATCCTCGAGCTCTTGATCAGCTCGATCTTCAGCTTCTCCGGTTTCGTCAGTGGCATCGGGAGTTGCAGATCGAGGGTGAAAAAGTTTCGAACCAGTGTCCCTGCCCGCTTTCCGGCCGCGGTGGCGCTCCGCGATGATGCCGTCGCGTTTTGACGAGTCGTGTCGAACCACATCCAGGCTCCGCCCGATGCTTTCGCCGCGGCCCCGAGTGCGCTGTAGTCTTCTACCTTCATGTACAAATCGAAGGGCAGCGGGGCGGGATGTCCAGATTGATCGAACGAGATTCCAAACAGACGGATGCCAGCCTCTCTCTGCTGTCTCAGCGCTTGCTCGGTCTCCTTGTGCATCTGATCCGCAGTGGTAATCAGAAACTCGGCATCGCCCTGACGGCCCGCACCAAAACTCACCGTCGCTTTTTTGACGGCCTCGGCCAAGCCGGCCTGGGACTCCCGTTTCCCGGACGGAAACATCTCTCCCCAGGCACCTTGCAAAACCCCACGATTGGTTTCATGGATAACTTGCTGCACCTTATCGTCGAATGTCAACAGGGTGAAATCAGCAACCTCGGGAAATCCCCCCAGGAACGCATCGACCATCGCCTGCGTAGCTGCCCAGCTTGATTGATCCTGGCTCGCGCTTGCGTCCACCAGGATGACCACGCGTGGCGAGTGGTCCGCGGGCGTGGCGGATTGCACCGAAACAGGCTTTCCGCCTACCGTCACTTTGAAATCTGCGGCGGTCAAATCCTTAACCGGTTCCCCATTCGTGCCAGACACTCCGATCAGCGTTCTGCGTGATAAACACGTATTGTTTTCGGGGTGAAGTAGGCCGGCAAGGAAACAGACAGCGATCAGCACTCCGATAGCGCCGTTGGGGATCAAGTTGGTGATCTTCATCGCCCGAAATATTAGTCCAGGTGACGCGACCCGGACAAGTAGGGCCAGCAACGTTGGGCTATCGCTAACACCCGCTATAATTAACCTGGCTTGAAATTCTTTCGTCTCATCACGCTGCTGCTATATTTAGCGGCCATTGCTGTTGGCGCGGCAGCGGCTACCGCCGGCCGAACCGTCCTGGTCGTCCCTTTCGAGAACCAGTCTAAAGCGCCGGGAATCGAATGGATCGGCGATTCTTTTCCCGAGCTGCTGCAAGAACGCCTGAACTCTTCTACGCTCTACGTCCTGCCTCGCGAAGACCGCCTCCGTGCCTACGACCGGTTGGGTATCCCTATTCATCTTCGCCCGTCTCGCGCCACTCTCTACCGCATCGCCGAGCAGATGGACGTCGATTACGTGGTGCTGGGCGAATACACCTTCGATGGCCAGACGTTTTCTGTCAAAGCCCAACTGCTGGATATGCGCCGCCCACGCCTTCTGCCGGAGATCACTGAATCCGGCCCCTTGGTCCAGCTCATCGACATTCAGACCGGGTTGTCTTGGGACATTCTGCGCAACCTCGATCCTGGTTTCACCGCTACTCGCCCGGCTTTTCTGGCGCAAGCTTCTCCCGTGAGCCTGGATGCTTTCGAAAGTTACGTCAAAGGTGTGACTGCTGCCACCACCGAACAACAGATTCAGCGCTTCCGCGAAGCCTTGCGCATTAGCCCCGAATACCCTCAGGCGGTCCTGCAGTTGGGTAAGGCGTATTATCGTTCGGCCAAATACGAACAAGCTGCCCTGTGGCTGTCACGGGTTCCGCCGGCGAACCCGCATTCCGGAGAAGCGAACTTCTATCTCGGACTCGCCGCCTACTACCGGGAAGACTATCCGCGCGCGGAATCGGCATTCGACGCGGTCGCCCAGCGCCTGCCCCTGGCAGAAATTTACAACAACCTGGGCGTGGTGCTCGATCACCGCGACCGTAAGCTGGCCGTGGATTACTTCCAAAAAGCAGTCGCCGACGATCCCAACGATCCCGACTATCGCTTCAATCTGGGCGTTGAACTCTACCGCAACGGCGACCGCGCCGGAGCGTCCCGGCAACTTCGCGAGAGCTTGGCTCTGCGGGAGAGCGATCCTGAAGCTAAATCTCTTCAGGGCATGATCGACGACGGTTCGGATCAACACGCGGTCATGCCGGCAAGCGGGAAGATTCCGCTGGAACGGCTGCGGACTGATTACGACGAAAGTTCTTTTCGCCAGCTTGCCATAAACATCGCGGCCGTCGCCGAGCAGCGCCTTTCCCGCACCGATGCCACAACCCATGCCCAGTATCACGTGGATCGCGGTCATCAACTGCTGGCGCAGGGCTTCCTTACTGAAGCCGAACGCGAGTTCCGCGAGGCCACCACGCTGAATCCTGCGAATGCCGGAGCCCACGCCGGATTGGCCGGTGCGCTGGAAGCCAGCGACCCGGCGGCAGCGCGTTCCGAAGCCGAAGCCGCCCTGCGCTTACGCCAGTTTGCGGAACCGTTTCTGGTACTGGCGCGGCTCGATTTGAGAGACAATAAGGCAGAAGCAGCCGGGCAGGAAGTCGATCAGGCCCTGCGTCTGGAGCCCGACAACCCGGCTGCGCTGGCGCTGAAAAACGCCGTTGCAGCCAAGCTGGCGCAGGAAGCGCCGCCGCTGCCCAACCCATGAAGACGAAGATGTCACGCCTTGCATTCGCAGTTGTGACCGGCATTTTACTCTTCACCCTCGCCGGTTTTTCCGCCGCCCAAGTCCTGAAAATCACCATCGATGATTCGATTCATCCCATCACCGATGAATTCGTTGGCCGCGCCATCGCCGAGGCTCAACTCAAGAAAGATCAGGCGCTGCTGATTGAGATCAACACTCCCGGCGGCCTCCTGGAATCCACCCGCGAAATCATCGAGAAAATCGTGGCCTCGCCCGTGCCCGTCATCATCTACGTCACGCCTAGCGGCAGCCGCGCCGCGTCCGCCGGATTCTTCATCCTGGAGAGCGCCGATGTGGCGGCCATGGCGCCCGGAACCAATACTGGCGCTGCCCACCCCGTCAACCTCGGTGGAGGCAAGATGGATGACATCATGAAAGAGAAACTGGAGAACGACTCCGCCGCCCTGATGCGGTCCGTCGTTTCCAAGCGTGGCCGCAACGTCGAAGTCTCCGAGAGTGCCGTACGCCAGTCAAAATCATTCACTGAGCAAGAAGCGCTTTCCCAAAAACTGATCGACTACGTCGCCCCCACGGAAGACGACCTCTTCAAGCAGATGCAAGGCAAGCCGGTGAAGCGATTCGACGGCACGACAGTCACGCTGAATCTGGTGGGCGAATCCGTTCTCAACTACGACTTGACGCTGCGGGAGCGCATTCTGGCCTACCTCATGGATCCGAACATCGCCTTCATTCTCCTCGCCGTGGGCGCGCTGGCGCTTTATGCCGAGTTCAACCACCCCGGCGCGGTGGTACCTGGGACCGTGGGAGTGATCTTCATTCTGCTTGCCGTCTTCGCGCTGAATCTTCTGCCCACGCGCTTCGCCGCCGTGGTCCTGATCCTCGCTTCTTTCGCTTTGTTCGCCCTAGAAGCCAAGTTCGCGACCCATGGCGTGCTGGCGCTAGGCGGGATTGTGACTTTGACGCTAGGAGGGCTCTTGTTGGTAGACGCGCCCATTCCCGAGATGCGGGTGCATTTGTTGACGGCGCTGGCGGTCAGCATTCCGGTGGGAGTCATTACAGTATTTCTCATGAGCATCGCCGTGAAAGCGCGCGCCAACAAAATAACTACGGGAGCACAAGGCCTGGTCGGCGAAATTGGCACCGCGGAGACCGCTCTGTCGCCGCAAGGCAAGGTCTTCGTTCACGGCGAACTCTGGGATGCGACCGCGTCCTCCAACATCGCCCCGGGGCAAAGTGTGGTCGTACGGCAAGTCAATGGACTGCAATTGCGCGTAGATTTGGCCCGGTAACCTGCCCAGTCACCGCTTCCACCCAACAAACTGCGGTACAATCCGCCATAGGAACATTCCTTACAGGAAGGCTTGGAGGCCCCTATGGATCTGGGGATCGGTTTCACGACTGTGGTTATTGTCATCGTTGGGCTCTACATCCTGAGCTCGATCAAAATTCTGGCCGAATACGAACGCGGCGTCATCTTTCGGCTCGGGCGCCTGCTGACCACCGCCAAAGGGCCTGGCATCGCTCTGGTATTCGCTCCCATCGACCGCATCGTGCGGGTTTCGCTGCGTCAGGAAGCCCTCGAAGTGCCGCCGCAGGACATCATCACTCGCGATAACGTCACCTTGAAGGTAAACGCCGTCATCTTTCTGCGCGTCATCGATCCCAACAAAGCGGTGGTGGAAGTTTCAAACTACGTCTATCAGACGTCACAGTTTGCCCAGACCACGTTGCGGTCGGTGCTCGGCGAACAGGAACTCGACGAACTCCTCGCCCATCGTGAAAAAATCAACCTGCGCTTGCAGAGCATTCTCGATACTCACACCTCGCCTTGGGGCGTGAAAGTGACCAACGTCGAAGTCAAGCAGGTGGATATGCCCGAGTCCATGCTGCGCGCCATGGCGAAACAGGCGGAGGCGGAACGCGAGAAGCGTTCCAAGATCATCCATGCGGAAGGCGAATTCTCTGCCGCCCAGCGCCTGGTGGACGCCGCGCATTTACTCGCGACCGAACCCGTAAGTGTG
This sequence comes from Terriglobales bacterium, assembly GCA_052147055.1. GTDB lineage: Bacteria > Acidobacteriota > Terriglobia > Terriglobales > Acidobacteriaceae > JABCZH01. Next base: position 89,363 of record JBKQLO010000070.1, on the reverse strand, counting down.
CAATTGCGCTATTTGCAGACTTTGACCGAAATCGGCGTGGAGAAAAACACCACTGTGATCTTCCCCGTTCCGGTGGACTTCTTCTCCGGCATCCAAAAGCTGCTGGCGCCAAAGCCCGACGGCGATGCAGCTAAGAGCTAACCGTAACGAGGTGGCAATAGAGATGACAAAGGCGACATCCGAGGACACGGAAATCACGCTAGGCACAGGCAAGATGCTGGCCCTGTTTTTCGGGCTGGTGGCGCTGTGTGCGGTGTTCTTTGCGATGGGATTCTCGCTCGGCAGAAGTTCTGGTTTGAAGCCTTCCGCGGCAGAGGCTTCGCCGCCGGCAGTTACCACCGCGGGCAACGTCCGGCCGTCGGCGGTCAAACCAACCGCCCCTGCCGCCGACATGACCTTCTACAAGGCGGTTTCAGACAAGAATGCCGACAGCCAACTGACCGCGCAAAATAAAGACTCTTCGGCTCCCGCAGCCGATGCCGCGGCAACTTCGCCGATGCCTGCGGCCAACGCCCCCCCGCCCGATCCCATGGTCGCGCCACCTGTCAACGGCTACTATGTGCAAGTCGCCGCCGTGAGCAAGCAAGAAGACGCCGACTCCTTAGTGGATGCCCTCAAGAAGAAACAGTACCCAGCGTTCTCGGCCACCACCCAGCCCGACAAACTCTTCCACGTGCAAGTCGGCCCCTACGCCGACATCAAAGATGCCGAGGCCATGCGCTCCAAGCTGGTTAGCGACGGCTACAACCCAATTTTGAAAAGGTAGCCGGAATCTGGCAGGTAGCCGCTGAGAGCCCGATCCTCACGATCCGTCAGCGCACACCCTTTGCCGCGAGTTCATGCCCGTTATCAGTGAGACGCGTGTGATTGCGCGCCGCGTCATGGACGCGATGAATCGCATCGATGACGATATTCGGTTCATCCAGGTGAATCATGTGGTTGCTCTTGTGAGCCTGAATCAGCATGCTGTTGGTTGACAGCGCGGCCAGACGCTTCTGGCCCTCACTCCAACTGGGTTCGAGAATCGAAAACGGGCCCGGAAACGGCTGGCCGTGCGTGATCACCGCCAGAGGCAGATCACCGAGGCTGCCCGGGTCTCCCGAGCGTTTCGTGGCCTGGTCTGCACTTTGCAAAGAGGCCAGATCGTCCGCCGCGGCCGCATACTCTTCCGCGCGTGAAAACGGAAGACCGGCGCGCATTGCCGGAAAGCATGCTCCCAGCACGCGCAGTAAGCCAAAACGCGCGCCCAACTCCACCACTTTGGACACAACTGGGGAAATTAAAGCCCGTCGCTGACGACTCCAATCTGACCCTGAAAAAGTGGCTGGCACGGCCGACTTTGTGCCTTTCATTCTCAGATTGGAATCGCAGTCCTCAGCGGGTTGGCTGGGGCGACGGGTGGCGGTGGAAAAGCTTGTGGTGGATGTCGGGCCAAAACTCTTCGAAGACATTGCCCACGCCGTCGTTCAGCAACTGGCTTCCCCATCTTTCAAGAATCTCGCCAGCTTTACGTTCATGTTGCGGGTAATAACGACTGGAAACTTCCGTTGCCACACCGCTGCCAAGAATTTCTGAGAGATTGAACGCTGCGGCGCCCGCGTCATTCTTGGTTATCCACAGCCGGCTGAAGGCATAAAGGGTGCGATGGAAGAACCCTCCGTGGTAGAGAGTGTAATACCGCGGGTCCTGATGCGTAATTGCCGGAAGAATAGCTCCTGTTAGATAGTTTTCGATCCCTCCGTCGGCGAAGGTGTGCCAATAGTAGCGGCCATAGCCCGCCGCGCCTTGATGAAATTCCGGGTAGGTCTTCGTCGCCTGCTCGATCGCAGCCTGGAATCCCACCGCGATGAACGACGAATAATCGAAAGTGCCTTGGGTGGCAAGCCAGAATTTCTGCTTGGGAGACATGGGAGGAAGATGGGTGTTCGCGCTCACGGCCTGGAAGTTTGGCGCTATCCATAGAATGCGTTTCGTTTGCCGGCCCTCCGATCCGTCAGAGGCGTGCCTGGTATCGGAAGGCGCTTGCGACGGCCCGGTTGGTTCGGGACTGGGCTTGCTGCTGGCGCCTGACTGTGGCGCGGTTCCCGATGGCTGGTCCTGAAAAACTGCCGGCGTTCCACACCTCATGATTAGAGACAGCGATTGCGCAGATAGGTCAGAACCCAAGAACAGGAAGAGTAGAGTCGCAGCCGCGTTCCTACAGCCGGGCGAAAGACAGAGTCTTGTCAACGACCGGCAACCGACGCCCAAGGAGTTAGTCACAATTCACCGGAAGCCCCCTAGCAGAAAGACGAGAGTAGCATACGGGCAGCCAGCTTGCTCCGTCGTATGGGTGCTGGAGCACAGACGGAAGCGATAAACCGATTCGCCTCCCATGACTTTCCTAAGGCGCACCCGTCCCGGGGTAAACACCCATGAAGCTCAGAGTGTCCCCGCGCTGGATGAACGACGTCAACTGTTCCTGTGTGTAGGTCCTACGGTTATCGCTCATGTAGTTTTGTTGCGATGGCTGATATAACAACCCGTGAACCTGGCCCTGGATCGTGCCCCTGGCGATCAGGTCGGCATTGCGTGCGGCGGCCTGCGACTGTAGCGTCGCCCAATCATTTTCCTCCTGTTGATTGTTCACATTGGCGGCTGTCAGCGTGATGGTATATCCCACCGCCGGAGCCGTTCCGGTATCGAAGCAAAGCAGGTAACCCGCCATGTCTGTTTTCTGCGTGTTGGTATACCCAGTGAAGATGGATTGACCCAGGAAATCGCTTAGTGTGGAAAACGTACCGTCATGCTCCATGCCGAAGCCGTCAATGCTGGTCGAGTTATGCCGGGTGTACAACTGTTTCTGGTAAATATTCCTGAGTTCGGGGACCTTCATGGGCTGCGGAAAGAACGATGGTTGGATCACCAACCGGTTGGAGCCGGGACCGGGATTGGAAGTGTGACACGAGTTGCAAGTGGCGCCCATCGTGCCTGGAACGTTACGGAAGTCCGCTTGTCCAGAGACAGGATTTGCACCGTTCAGCGATGTCGGAAGGCTGCGGTCCAGATTCTCATTAGGGTTCGGCAGAAACAGAATGCTGTTGATGAAGGCGGTGTAGGTATTCATGTCATCGTCGGAAAGTTCCGAGCCGCCCATCAGGGTGTTGAACGTAGTGTTGAACGCGGCAAAATTAGGCTGCTCACCCCGCCAATGGTAGGGAGAAAGATTGAGCAAACCTCGCAGCGTTTGCGTGGTCATGGGACCCTTCATGGGATGAAAGTGGAAGGTCTGGCCTTTCTGTTCCAAGGTGATCATGTTCCCGTCAGGATCACCGAGGTTCCATGCCAGATGGTCGGGGTCTGCGTCCACATGGCACGACGAGCACGCGCCCGTGCCGTTGCCGGACAGCTTGGCATCGTACAGGAAACCGCGTCCTTGTTTGATGGTCTTGGGCGTAGGATCGGTGCCCACAGGAATTTCGCTGGAGAGCGTCATCCTCGAGGTATCGATAATCGAAATGGTGTTGGCTATCTCGTCTAGGGCATACAAAGTCTTGGCGGTGGCATTAAGGGCCAGTCCCCGTGGGCCGCGTTTGTTCTCGGGATCTGCCCGCGAACCCGATCCGCTCTTCAGTGAGACCTCCACAAAAGACAACACGTTCCCGTTGGTGTCAACACTGGCAACCCGGTCCGTCCCAAAAGCTGCCACGTACATGAAATTGCCGCCGGGATCGAAGACCACACCGGTGGGCTGCGACAAGGCCGTGCTTAGCGCCTGCGGGTTGGGCAGGATGTTGTAATTGATATTGGGATTCAGATCGAAGGGCGTGACTTGGCCGTTGGCTACCTGAATGCGTGTAATGCGGTTATTGATCCAGTGCCCGCGCAGGCCTTCAAGATAGAAGGTTAGGTTCAGCGCATCGGTGTTTGCCACGAACAGATCGCCGGTTACCGGGTTCACCGCCAGACCCAGGTTGATGGTGCCGACGCCGGAATAGTAGCCACTCACCGACGGAGATGAACCGGTCTGAATCGCGACCACATCATTGTCTGGCATCTTGAAGGTGATGTACTGCGTCCAGTTCGGGTCGGTGGCGGAGACGATCAGAGCCACCTGGGGCGGAGGCGGCAACTGCGGGTTCTGTGGCGGAGGCTGGGGCGGTGCAATGGAGGGCGGGATAATAGTAGTGGCGTTGCCGGAAATGGCAAAAGCTGCATACACGGTGTTGCCATCGTTGCTGACCGCCAGCGCCCGCGGACTGCCCCCGAACAGCGGCAGCGTACTGATTAAAGCGTGGGTGCCGGTGTCGAATACCTCGATGGAATTGCTGCGCGAGCAACTGACATAAGCCTGGTTGGTGCCGGCAAATACCACGTCCAGGGGTTCGGTGCCGGCCCCGGTATAGAGCGTGTCGGTCACGATTCCCTGCGACACGGAAAGCACGCTGACGCTATTGGAGACCTGGTTGACCACCCACACTTCATCGTCGCTGCGAGAGTTCGCGGAGACCGGCCCGACGCCGACCGGAATTTCCGAAATCAAGGACGGGTTGGTTGGCCTCGACACATCGAAGACTGACAGAGAGTTATTCGCACTGTTCACCGCGAACAGGCGACGGGCATCCCCTGAAAGCCGGATGGGGTTGGTCTGGGCGGGCTCCAGGTTGGCAAAGCCCTGGGGAGGACCAGCGATGGTAGTGGGCACAAGGACCAGCAGAATTGCGGTCAATGCCAAAAACGTTACAGTGGACCTGGCGGATGTGACGGGCCGCATGATTTCCTCCAATGCGAACTTTTCGGGCCAGAGGACTCTGTAGCGGCGAGACACCACATTGTAAGCGAGCCGCACTAAGTCATCAAGAATAATCCGGAAAAACTTACTACCTCCACCCCACAAGTGCGGAGGACCACGGGAAGGAACAGGTTACTTCCCACTCCAAACTGGGCCGAACTATATACCCAAATGCCTTGCTGCACAAGCAACTTAACGCGTTGATAGCGTCTCCATTGACCTCCGCATTCTGCCCGGCACGCCACCCCAGCCCACTCATGAAGGCTGCTTCTTAACCAGGCTAGGCAACCGGTTCCTGTCGTGTTTGCAATAAGTTTCACGCCCGTGCGTGAAGCCCTCCTGAGTCGCACCCACCACTTTGTAAGTAACCCAAAACCGGCTTGCCACGTATTAGCTAGTGAGGAACAAATCCTTAGGGATAAATTCATGATGATGGGGGCGCTTATGGCGAATGGAAAGACTGGAAGTGCGCGGCAGACGGAGAGTGGCGTGCAGTGGATGACAACCATTGCTTCGCTGATGGTCGGCAGTGCGTTCTTTGCCCTGTGGTTCTGGCTGTTGCCGTCCTGGCTTGGCTTTCGCGTGGACGCGGCACGCGCGGCGTCCTGGCGATGGATTGCTGCCCTGCCCTCAGTGCTTGGCTTCGCAGCAGCCCTGCGGTGCGTGTGGGACTTCGGACGCACGGGTCACGGAACTCCCGTGCCCTTTGCTCCGCCGCAAAGGCTGGTTGTCGTGGGCTTCTATCGCTACGTGCGCAACCCCATGTACGTCGGCTTCATCACCGGATGGATCGGCCTATGGGTAGTGTTCGGGCGGGCGAACTGGTCCGTGATCGCCGGGGCAGCGGCTGTGGTGCTTGGAGTCGCAATGTTTGTGCGCCTGTATGAGGAGCCCCACCTGCGAAAGATGTTCGGCGCGGACTACGAAGAATATTGCCGCAACGTGCGCCGGTGGCTGCCACGCATCCACCCATGGAAGCAGCCGACGACGAGCTTCACTGCGATTCGGTGAAATACTCATCTGGTTTTTGCCAGGGTTGAGGGCATGCCAGATGCTCCTTTTACTACCTCCAGGAAGTTCCTTTCTTCGCGGAGGATGAGCCGCTTAGTTTGTGCCATGGCGAAATTCTCACGCGCTTCCGGATCTGACCTCAAGCGTGCCCGGTAGGCCTCGTAAGAGGCGAGACTATCAAATGCAATCAACCCCCAAGCCACATCGTTCGTGCCTTCGTGAGGGAGAAAATATCCGAGAAGATGCCCGCCGCATCGAGGAATAATACGACCCCAATTCTCGGCATACTTCCTGAACTCGTCTCGCTGGAACGGATCGATTTGGTAGCGAATAAAGCAGGTGATCGTCATTGAAATCCTCCTGGTTACAGGTCTTGCCGGCGTCCCGCCAAAGCCGAGTGTGAAGGCAGGAGCCTGTTGTCGCGATGACGCCGATGGCGCATAGACATTCAGGAGTATGCCAGTTGCCGAACATGGACACTTCGTCTACGATAAAAGTATGGATGCAGAATGCCAGGCTGATGCCGCAGTCTCTAGAATCGCGGGCGCCATCGGCGAGCCAGCACGCGCCCGTATGCTCTACTACCTGGCGGACGGCCGGGCACGAACCAGCACGGAGCTTGCGATGGTGGCTGACATAACCCCGTCAACCGCCAGCGTGCATCTACAGCGGCTGAAAACGCAGCGATTAGTGAAGGTAGTCGCCCAGGGCAAACACCGCTACTACAGTCTGGGAGGTGCCAATGTGGCGGCCGCGCTCGAAGCCTTGAGCGTGCTCGCCGGCGGATCGCGCGACCCATTCATGCCGACCACGCCCAGCCGGCTGCGAGCTGCGCGGACTTGCTACGATCACATCGCCGGCACCCTGGGTGTCTCGCTCCAGGATCGCTTCACGTCGCTAGGCTGGTTGTCGACCCCAGGCACGGACAATGCCTGCGACCTCACCTTGAGGGGAACGAAGGCGTTCGAGGCTCTGGGCATTGACGTTGAGGCGGCTCGGATGGTGCGCCGTCGTTTTGCCTACGCCTGTGTGGACTGGAGCGAGCGTCGGCCTCATCTGGGCGGGGCGATGGGAGCGGCCCTTCTTAAAATCGCGCTAAATAGAAAATGGGTGCTTCCAGATCTCGACAGTCGAGCCTTGGGCGTCACAAGTATTGGGCGGCGGGAAATACTGGCTCGATTTGGCCTTCAGGTTTAAAGAATGGACTTGTCGATGATCGAATATTGCCGCAAGGTGCGCCGTTGCCGCGCATCCGGGCGTGGCAGCAGTAAGAACGCAGAATCAGATCCTTTGGTTCCGGCCAACCCACAGCCACGGTCCCCTTATTGACATTGGTCGATGCTTGGGTCTATTGCTATCTTGCCATGCCTTCTGTCATGACCGAATCCCAGAAAGCTTTCGATCGCGTACTGCACGCCATTTCCGATCCCACGCGCCGCAGAATTTTGCACGTTTTGAAGAAAAGCGGGGCCGGCTCTACGGGTCTCTGCGCTTCTGACATCGAAATGAAGATTCGCCTTTCCCAGCCGACCATTTCTCATCACATGTCAGTCTTGCAAAGAGCAGGACTGGTGGAGGCAAAAAAGGAAGGCTTGTGGAGATGGTATCGGAGAAACGAAGCGGCGTTAAGCGCATTCACCCGCAAACTGCGGCGGAATCTGTGACCTAACCTGCTGCCACCGCATTCGCCTTTTGCAGCAGGCGCCGGGCGTGGGCGATGAGGTCGCCGACCTCGAAGGGTTTCACCAGATAGAGCACCTGGTTGTTCTGTAGGAATTCGCGTACCTCAGGCTCCGCGACGCTGGCGAAAGTCACTAACAAGTGTTTCTCCAGACCGGGCAAATTCTCTGTCATCCAGCGATGTACTTCGAGCACGCTGCCATTTCCCGGCATCTTTCCATCCATGATGACGGCGTCGAAGGGCCGCTTGTTCAGCAATGATCGCAATTCCTCTCCGCCCATGCAAGTGACGACTTCGGCGCCGGCGCCCGCCAGCACGTCGCGCTCAAACTCGAGGACTGCTTCTTCACTCTCCACCAGCAGAATCCGTCCTTCAACCGCCGATTCCCGGCGCGGCGTAGGCGATGCGTTCTCCACCGCCGCGACCGCGCCAGCCGCCGGCAAGCGAACCTGGATCGTCGCCCCGCCCTCTTCCCGGTTGTGAGCGGAAATGCTTCCGCCATGCTCCTGAATAATTCCGTAGCAGATGCTGAGGCCGAGACCCGTTCCCTTGCCGACACTCTTGGTGGTGTAAAAAGGCTCAAAAATGCGATTCGGTTCCTTGATGCCAGGTCCGGAATCTTGAAATTCGGCGTGCAGATGTCCGTCTTTCGCATACACGGACACGCGCAGATTGCCCCCCTGGCCGCTTTCCAGCATGGCATCGACGGCATTGTTGATGATGTTCAGAAATACCTGCTCCAGTTGATGGGGATCAGCCGTAACCCCCGGGGCGGAGAAGTCGATCTCCCGCTCCACCTTGATGTTGTTGACCTTTAAATCGTAATCGCGCAACGACAGAGTTTCGTCCAGCACTTTGCAGAGATCTACCGGCTGTTTTTGCGGCTTGCGTTGCCGGGCAAAAGAGAGAAGATTCTGCACCACTCGGTGCGTGCGTTGGGCCTGCTTGAACAGCTTGGCTACAAATTCCGAGGCGCGCTCGCTCAGGCCCTCGCTCTCCAGCAATTGGGCATAGCCCAGAATCGCGGTCAGCGGATTATTCAACTCGTGCGCCACACCCGCGATCAACTGACCCACGGCCGACATTTTTTCGCTTTGCAACAGCTGTTCCTGGGTCTTGCGCAAGTCCTCATAGGCCCGGCTGGTTTCCTCGTACAAGCGGACCTTTTCGATGGTGGTTGCCAGTTGCCGTCCGATCGCCACCAGCAGATTCTCATCGTTGCTCGAGTACTCCCGGTTCTTCCGGCTACTGATTCCCATGATCCCTATGGGCTTGTCCTTGCTCCATAGCAGCACCCATATCCACGAACAGGCTCCATCGCCGCGAATGAAATCCACGGCCAAAGCCGGAAGATGAGGTAGATACTCCTCGGTGATCACCTCCGCGCGCGAGCGAGTCACCAGATCGCCAAAACCCTCCGGCAAATGCACCTCGGAACAGCGCATGCGCTCCGTGCTGTTCTGCCCCCAGGACGCGCGTCGGCGGAACATGGCTCCGTCAAGATCAGCCAGGTAGATGGATCCCGTCTCGGCTCCGAGCAGCGAAATCACCTGCCGCAAAGTCAGATTCAGAATTTCATCCAGATCGAACGACTGGGTGGCGATGACGGCCATCGCATTTAGCGCATTCAATTCGCGGTTTCGCCTGCGAACCTCGTCTTCGGCTCGCTTCTTTTCCGTGATATCGAGCAGGAACCCCTGATAGCGGTCCACATTGCCCTTTGAATCCCGCGTGGCGAAGCTGCTTTCGAGAGCCGTAATAATGGCGCCATCCTTTCGCCGCAGCGTGACTTCGAAATTCCGCACAAAATTATGGATATCGATCTCCCGCCGGAATGCGCCCCGTTGTTCGGCGGAAGCATAAAGTTCAGTGTCGAGGTCTACCTCCATCAACTCGTCACGAGTGGGGTAACCCAGCATACGGACAAAGGCGTCGTTGCAATCCAGCAGCCTGCCCCCAGGCGTGGCCACAAACACTCCCTCCTGGGCCTGCTCGAAAAGCAATCGGTATTTCTCCTCCGCGGCGCGCCGGTCAGAGGTGTCGCGCACCACGTGAATCGTGCCTGTCTGGCTGCTGCTTTGATCGCTGTAGGTCGAGGTCGAGATCATGGAAAACCCGCCGAAACAGGGGTCGGGAATTTCATGAAAACCGTCTCCGCTGCGATTGCAATAAGGACACCCGCTCCAAGGAGACACATGCGGCAGCACGGCTTCGCAAGGCTGCCCGGCCACATCCGCTGGCGCCTGATCCAGGTGTTGCAGCAGGGCCCGATTGGCCTTCATGATGCGGAATTCGGAGTCGTGTACCAGCACTAGATCTTGAATCGAATCGAAGGTGTTCGCCCATTGCCGGTGCGAGCGTAGAATCTGTTCCACCAGCCGCAGATTCTCCACCGCCAGTCCCAACTGGTGCGCACTCGTGGCCAGGAACTCCAGATCGTCCGGAGTGTACGAAAGCCGGTGTGCGCTGCCCAGAGTCAGCACCCCGATGGTGGATTTCTTTCCCAGCACCGGCACCAGAACGCAATGATCGAAGCCTTCCCTTTTCAGGGACGGCCGGACGTAGTCATCGGAGGCGGAAGTACGAACCACCAGGGCAGCACCGCCGCTCAGGGTGCGCTCGAACTTGTCGTCCGTCGGCACTACGCCACGATCGCGAAGAAAATCTGGCGAGAGGCCGATTTGCTGCACAATCACCATCTGGTCGCCTTCGAACAAACGGAACCATGCCGCCTTGGCGTGCATCAGGCGTTTCAGTTCTTGCAGAGCCGTAACCATCATCGGTCCGTGCTGTTGCGCGCGGCTGATGCTATTGGTCAGGGCATTCACCACTCCCAGGCGGCGAGTGCGTAATCTGGAGTCATCGAGCACCACCATCAGCAAACTCGCTCCGAACAGCAGGTCGGTCACCAGCCCGAAGCCCGGCGGTAGATAAACGCTCAACGGGTCCCAGTCAAGATGCACCATCAACAAGCTGACAGTCAGCAGCCAGGGGCCGATTTCCCATCGGGCCCAGCGAAAACGCACGAGCTGAAAGGCCGCCGCAAAGGTGATGATGCGGTAACCCACTTCCAGACCCACACGCAATTCAAACGAATTCGGCCAAAAAAAGGCGCGGGCCGCAGCATAGGCAATTAGAAGAATGGAAAATGCCAGCAATGGAAACAACAACTTGCGAGCGTGTGAATAGACGAAAACCGCGCAGGCGAACAGCGAAACCGCCAGGATGAACTGCGACTGGGAAATCGCGACCAGCAGCTCAGGGCTTCCACCGCTGAGCGTGCTGTGCAGGGTCCACCCGGAGACGAAGTAGGCCAGCCATCCCAGGATCCAGATCAGCAAATAGCGCTCGCGAAAGGTGCGAAACACCAACAGGCTGGCCGCCAGGACGACCAGGGTGGCCGATTCCACCGTCATCATGGGGACTGCCAGATCCAGGGCGGACCAGCCGCCGTACACATAGCTATAGGTCGCAATCAAGGGCGTTTAGGTGCTCCATTTTTGATACCATGCCCTCCCCGGTTCCCAATCGGGTTTCCGACACCGCTTAGTTACTTTAGGAACCCATAAATGGGACGGAATTCACGATAGACTAGGGAGGTTATGCCCTCTGAGCGCATTCTGGTTGTCGACGACGAGGAAGCAATTCGCGAGATTGTCTGCTCCATGCTGACCGCGGCGAACTATCGCTGCGGACAGGCTTCTTCCGGATTGACCGCATTGGCCTTGCTCGAGTCCGGGGAAACCTTCGATCTCATGCTCTCCGACCTGATGATGGCCGATCTTGATGGCATCGGTCTGTTGGAACGCACCAAGGAAAAATTCCCCGACATGCCCGTGGTGATGGTGACCGCGGTGCACGACATCTCAGTGGCATTGGCCGCCATTCGCAACGGCGCCTACGATTACCTGCTCAAGCCCTTCGAGCGCGAGCAACTGCTGGCCACGGTGCGCCGTGCGCTGGAGAACCGCCGCTTGAAACTGGAAAATCACGCTTACCAGACGGGATTGGAAGCCCAGGTTGCAGCTCGCACCCAGCAACTCCAGCAGACCATGTACGATCTGGAGCGCTCCTATGACATCACGCTCGAGGCCCTGGGCGATGCTCTCGACCTTAAAGACGCCGAGACCGAAGGCCATTCCAAGCGCGTCACCGCGTTCACCATTGCCATTGCCCGCGCCATGGAAGTACCCAAGGAAGAGATCACGGTAATTGCCCGCGGAGCATTTCTGCATGATATCGGCAAGATGGCGATTCCTGATGCCATCCTGCGCAAGCCGGGTGCCTTGACCCCCGACGAAATCACTATCATGCGCGAGCACTGCTATCGCGGCTATCAATTGCTCAAGAGAATCACCTTCCTGGCGGAGGCTTCCGAAATCGTGTACTCCCATCAGGAACGCTACGACGGCACGGGATATCCTCGCGGACTCAAAGGCGAAGAGATTCCTTTAGGCTCGCGGATCTTTTCCGTGGCGGACACGCTCGATGCCATCACCTCCGACCGCCCTTACCGTGCGGCACAGTCGGTAACCGCGGCGCGCGAGGAGATCGAACGCTGGTCCGGACGTCAGTTCGATCCCAATGTGGTCAAGGTCTTCCTCTCGATGAAGGAGCACATCTGGACCGATCTGCGCAAGGAAATCGACGCGCAGATCTACCGCTTCGCCTACTCGACCGCCAAGAGCGGTGTCTAGTTTCCTGCAATTTCTCCTGGCGGCGGCGTTCTCCCTCCATAGGCATTTGCGGCGTATACACTTTCCTTATCACCATCAGGAGGCGTCTATGAAGCTCCGTTCCGCGCTGTTCGTGGTTCTACTGGCAGTTACGGCACCGGCTTTCGGACAGGATCGACCCACCGTTACCGCGCAGCCCAACACCATCTACGTCTCAGCCGATGGAAAGTTTGAGGCCAATCCGGATACGGCGGTCGTGCAATTCAATATCTCTGCCCAACAAAACAAGTCTCGTGACGCCTACGACCGTGCCTCGCAGGCGGCAGAGCAAGTGCGGCAAATTTTGCGTTCCAACGGGATCGACCCCAAAACAGCGGAGATTGGCGCCTTTTCCATTCAGCCGATTTATGACTATTCCAACTCCAAACCAAAACTTGTCGCGTATCGGGTGAACGCAGAAGTGACGTTGAAGCTGAAGGATTTCACCAAGGTCGCCCCCATCGTGCAGCAGTTTTCCGATATGGATGTAACCGGCAACCAGTCTGTCAGCTACACGCTGGAAGAAATGGACGCGGCCAAGACCAAAGCGGTTGAGGATGCCTACCGGCGTGCGCGGCTATCTGCCGCCGCAGTTGCTCAGGCTGGTGGCCGCACTTTGGGTGACTTGTCCTACGCTTCGGTGGATACCTTTGAGAATGTGCGGATACAGGTGATGAACGGGGCGCCCAAGGTCGCTCGAGCACTTGCCGCGCCTGCCCCCACCGAAGAATTCACTCCGCAAACCGTAACCGTGACCGCCCACGTGAACGCGATGTTCAACTTGAAGTAGAGATGGAAGCTAGGGCGCCGACGATGGGGTCTTGGTCACGTTCGGCACTCGCGAGGCGTCCAGCGGAATGTCGCGCTGTACTACCATTTCCAGGGTGGTGCCGGCGTCCAATTTCACATCGTCGCCGCGGCTCAACATGGCAATGGCTGTGCCGACAGCGCCGCCGACTCCGGCTCCAATCAGCGCGCCCTCGCCTCCCCGGCTAAGCCCTCCCACCACCGCTCCGGTTCCGGCTGTAGTCGCGACCGTTCCAACTTTCGAACCCGTCTGGCTGTCTTTACGCAGCGTCCCTTCCTGATCCTTCACTGCGGTCTTGTCCGCCCCAGGCGCATTTTCCACCGCGCCGGGGAGAATCACCGTGTAGCCACTGGGATAGATCAACATGGTGAAGTGCATCAACACCTGGGCTCGTCCTTTGATTCTTCCGCCGCGCTGGATCTGGCTGATTCTTCCCTGCACATAGGTGCCGGCAGGGATCAGCACTCGATTGTTGGCGACCACCGGAAACGTGGTCTCGGCATAGACCGCATCGCCGGTGCGCGTGCCGTGGGTTGAGATGGCATGCTTCAGCGCCACCGGCACCTTGGTCCCTGCGGGAATCACCAGCTCCTGAACCACGGCAGCGGCCGCAGCAGGACTTGGGCTAGGCGTCGGACTGCTCTGCGCCATAGCCGACAGCGCCAGCAAACATGGGACAACCACGAAACCCATATCACCCCCAAAATCTAAAGACGCTTCAGTATAGACCTGCACCAACGCTAATCTGGAAGTAGGATGCAGGCCATCCAAGGAAGGTTATGCGCCCATGCGGGGAGGGTGGGTAAATTCAGCTCGCAACCCGTCGAGTCACGTCGTTCGCCCGCACATTTCCCATGAAGTGCGATTGCAGCCGCTGAGCGCACAGTTCACCGCACACATGCAGAGTCCCTTCGCGCTTCGCGATGTCTTCATCCCAGGGCGCCAAATACAGGACTGGACGATTGAACTCGCCGAAAGAAGTCCACATGAGCCACCAGCGATCGTTGGCTTGCTTCAGTTGTCCGCAGTTGGGTCCGGCACAGCGATGAACGGGTTCCATGACAACTCCACGGTCCGGCCGAGGGTTCGCCGGTTCGGTCAACCATTCTACCCGAAGCGGTCACTTGTAGATTAGATACTTCTGTCTCATCGATTGAAATTTTTCCAACCGCTCCTGCCAGTCGGCGGCGATGCGCCGCGGGTCCTGTCCCGACGCAATAGCGTCGTACACCGACGGGTTGACTACCAGTTCGATCATCCGCTCCATATGAAACTGCTCAGGATAGAGTTTGTGCAACGCTGACGCCAACTCCACCCCCAATTCCGGAGCGTCGAAGGAGTTGCGTTCGGTCAGCAGGATATTCACTCCATCGCATTTCTGCCCCGAGTAGTTGCTGGCGCTGGGAGTAAAACTGACCGGCAAGAAACGCACGCCGGAGATCTCGCGAGCATTCAAATGTTGCGCCAGTTCACGAGCCTTGATCCACGGTGCGCCCACCAATTCAAACGGTGTGTCGGTGCCTCTGCCGACGGAAACATTCGTGCCCTCGACCAGCGCCACGCCGGGATACAACGCCGCTTCCGTCAAACTGCGCAAGTTCGGCGAGGGATTGATCCAGGCCAGCCCGGTCGAATCGTACCAGTCGCCACGCATCCACCCTTCCATGGGAATGACCGCGAGGCGCGCATTGATGTTTCGTTCGCCGTTGAACAGCTTGGCCAGTTCCCCCATGGTCATGCCGTGACGCACGGGAAGCGCAAAATAGTTGGTGAAACTCTCCTTGCCAGGATCAGCCACCGGCCCCTGGACGAACGAGCCAGTAATCGGGTTGGGCCGGTCGAGAACCACAACCTCAATCCCCGCTTTAGCGGCCGCTTCGAGGAAATATCCGAGCGTGGTTTCATAGGTGTAGAAACGCGTGCCGGCATCTTGAATATCCACCACGACCGCATCGAGGTTCTTTAGGGTTTCAGACGATGGCCGCCGCGCCGCGTCCGTCCCACCGTACACGCTATAGACCGGAACCCCGGTCACTGCGTCTTTTGAATTTGAGATGTCGGTGGTGTCGAGCGTTCCCGTCACTCCATGTTCAGGACTGAAAATCGCTTGCAGGGAGATTCCCGGTGCCTGCGCGAGCACGTCGATGGTGCGGCGTCCCTGGGAATCCACTCCTGTCTGGTTGGTCAGCAGCCCGATCCGCTTCTTCCCTTGCGCCGCTCGTAGCGGCTCGAAGTCGTGCGCCTCGAGTATGTCAATTCCTGACCTGACCGATCCGTTGCGAATCGCAACTCGCCGCGCCGCGGTTTGTGGTTCGTTGTATCCCGTTATGCTCCTCCAGCGCATCTCATCTTTCTCTGTGACACTGAGCGACAACTCTGCCGCCACTGCGGTTGCGATCTTCGAGCGCAGCGCCACCGCACTTCCCTTCCCGCGCGGATGCACCGCATTCGTCAGCAAAATAATGTAAGTACGGGTGGTGGGATCGATCCACATTGATGTTCCCGTGAACCCGGTATGCCCAAACCCTCCCACCGGCAGCAGGTCGCCGCGGTTGCTCGAGAAAGGAGAATCGATGTCCCAGCCGAACCCGCGCAGCACTGGTGCCGTCGGCGGCTGTTGAGGAGTGGTCATTTTCTCGATCATCAGCGGTGACAGCACCGGGCCGCCCGCCAGCAGAAATTGGGCAAACTTGGAAAGATCGTCCGCGGTCGAGAACAGCCCCGCATGACCGGCTACACCACCCATCCGGCGCGCGGCGGGGTCGTGAACCAGGCCGCGCAGCATGTGGTCATGCTCGTCAAACTGGGTGGGCGCGATCTTCATCAGCCAGGAAGGAGGCGGCAGAAACCGTGTCTGGGCCATCGCCAGGGGTGTGAAGATGTGCTGCCGGCAATACTGGTCCAGCGGCATTTCGGAAATTCGCTCGACCAGCGCACCCAGTACGATGAAGTCGATGTCGCTATACAGGAATCGCGTGCCCGGCGGATGAATCAGCTTCTCCCCATAAGCCATTTGCAGCGCCGTGTCTCGCCCCTGCCATGGCTGCATCAGGTCCAGGACTTCGGGCAACCCGGAAAAGTGCGTCAGCAGTTGCCGAATGGTAACGTCCTCTTTGCCGTTCTGCGCAAACTCGGGGAGATATTTTGCCACCGGCTCATTGACCCGGATGTCGCCCTTCTGCACCAGTTGCATCACCGCAACCGTAGTGGCCACCACCTTGGTGAGCGACGCGATATCAAACACCGTGTCCACGGTCATGGCTTCGCGGCGCGGCTCAATCGACCGGTTGCCGAACGCTTTGCGATACACCACCTGTCCATCATGCCAGACCAGCAGCACCGCGCCGGGGACCTGGCCATCCTGGATGGCGTCTTCGACAATGCGATCGAGTGAGGCAAGCCGGGGAGTTGAGCTTACTGGCCTTCTCGTGCGCCCTGCCACGGCGGAGTTCGGGATCAGCACCAGCGCCAACGCCAGTGTTCCGAGAACCTGCCCGCCCAGCCGCGAATTGTTTCTGACTGAGTGAATACTTTGACTTTACACAAGCGCGATGGGCTCCTCAAGAAACTCAAGTAAGGGGTACCGTTTGTGCCGACAGGGGAGTCCCTAGACTAAGGCTCTGCCGCAGCGGGGGATTCACTCCGTAACTTTACCGCCCTCCCAATCTTTGCTATAACCCGAACATCGGGCACACCAAGACTTTGGCGAATCCCTTTCCAGTGCGTGCTTCCGGCGGGGCTACGGCCCGATTACTGATTTCCGCGTACGAACCGCAGGACACAGTCTTCGCGCCCGCCTTCGCCTTGCTCCAAAACGCAATTACGGAACGCGTCTTTCCCGCAGCTTCAGTGGCCATCACCCAGAAAGGCAAACTGGTTGCCCGCAAGGCCTTCGGCCGTTTCACCTACCAGCCCGACGCTTCCGAAACCACTCCCGACAGCATCTTCGATGTGGCTTCGGTGACCAAAATTGTCGCCACCACCAGCATGGCCATGGTCCTCTACGAACTCGGCCTGCTCGATTTGGACATGCCTGCGGTGGCGATGGTGCCGGAGTTTGCGGCCGACAATCCCCGCAACCCGGAAGTCACCATGCGCATGTTGCTGACGCATTCTTCCGGTCTGCCCGCGTACGAAAAGCTGTTTCTCGAGGCGAAAAATAGAGAGGCTCTGCTGGCCGCGGCTTTCGCTACTCAGCTCACCGCTGATCCGGGCACAAGAGCGGAATACAGCGACATCGGCTTCATCATTCTCGGGGTTGCGCTCGAACGCCTCGCCGAGGAGCCGCTCGACAGTTTCTGCCGCCGCGAAGTCTTCGGCCCTTTGGGGATGCTGCACACGGCGTTTCGTCCGCCCGCGGCCTGGCGAGATTCGATTCCCCCAACCGTTGACGACCGCGCATTCAGGCAGCGCGTCATTCAAGGCGAAGTGCAGGACGAAAATGCCAGCGTCATGGGCGGAGTCGCCAGCCACGCTGGATTGTTTGCCACCGCCGGGGACTTGGCAATCTTTGCCAATGCCATGCTCGAGGGCGGGCGACCCATCCTTCGTCCTGAAACTCTGGCCGTGTTCACACGACGGGAATCCTCCCCGCCCGGCACAACTCGTGCCCTCGGCTGGGACACACCATCTTCACCTTCACAATCAGGGAAATATTTTTCGGCAAGTTCGTTCGGACATCTCGGCTATACCGGCACGTCTTTGTGGATCGATCCCCAACGCCAGCTCTCCGTGACCTTGCTTAGCAACCGCACCTGGCCGGATTCCGCCGATCACGCCATTCAGCAGCTTCGTCCCCGGTTCCACGACGCCGTGGTCGAGGCACTGGAGACGAAGCGTTGAAGCGCAAGACATCGCGCGCATCGGCATCATTGAGCCGTCTCTCGACCGAGCAACTTAATCCCGCTTCAAAAAACCTGGACCTGAAGAGTTCTCTCGATATCGCGCGAGTCATCAACGCTGAAGACGCCAAAGTCTCCGCCGCGGTGAAGCGCGCTCTGCCGCAGATTGCCCGTGCCATCGATCTAATCGCAGCCGCCCTCAAACGCGGCGGCCGCCTCATTTATGCAGGGGCTGGCACCAGCGGCCGCATCGCGGCCCTCGACGCCGCCGAGTGTCCGCCAACGTTTGGCACCGATCCCAAGACGGTGCAGTTCGTCATCGCCGGAGGAGTCAAAGCGCTGGGATCGGCGGTCGAGGGCAATGAAGATTCCCGCAAGCTTGGAGAGCGCGAAATCGCCCGCAAGAAGCCAGGAAAGAACGATGTCGTGGTGGGCATCGCCGCCAGCGGACGCACTCCGTTCACCATAGCCGCGATTCAATATGCCCGGCGGCGCGGCGCCAAAACCGTCGCCGTCACTTGCAATCGAGGATCGCAACTCGCGAAGGCGGCCCACCTCGCCATCGTGACCGAAGTTGGTCCCGAAGTCATTGCCGGATCGAGTCGGATGAAAGCCGGCACTGCACAAAAAATGGTGTTGAACATGCTTTCCACTGGCGCCATGACCCAGCTCGGCTATGTTTACGGCAACCTGATGGTAAACGTACATCTGAAGAACGAAAAACTGGCGGAACGCGGCATCGCGATTCTGCGGAAAGCTACGGGCATGGGCCGCGCCACCGCAGAGAAGATGCTGCGAGCCGCAGGCGGCGTCCCCGTAGCTTTAGTCATGTTCCACGCTGAGGTCACCCGCGCCGATGCTGCCCGCGCGCTGCGTGCCGCAAGAGGGAATGTTCGCGTAGCCATCGCTGCCGCCCGCAGCCTGTGACCAGGAGGACGGTGCCCTTCCGATTAACATCTCTCGCCACGCGCCCGCCCTCACAACCGCTAAAATAGGCCAACGCCACAGATTGGAATTGCTATGGGTCTGGCGCCGGTACAAGTTAAGGCAGAGCACCACCTCGCTATGGACAAATTTGTAATTCGCGGCGGCAATCCGCTGCTCGGAACCATTCAGGTCAGCGGCGCCAAAAATGCCGCGCTGCCAGCCATGGCCGCGGCTCTGCTCACCGAGGAGCCGGTGATTCTGGAAGGCATTCCGCAGGTGCGCGACATTGAAACCACCCGCAAGCTGCTCGCCGCCATGGGCGCGGAAGTCGAACTGGGCTACGGGCGCGCCCAGCATCGCACCACCATCTGCTGCCGCAATCTTGCGTCGCCTGAGGCTTCGTACGAATTGGTCAAAACCATGCGGGCGTCGACGCTGGTTCTTGGCCCACTGGTCGCGCGTTGCGGACGCGCCCGCGTTTCCCTCCCCGGCGGCTGCGCCATCGGCGCTCGTCCCATCGATCTGCACATCAAAGGGCTCGAGCGTCTCGGCGCCAGTATCCGCCAGGAACACGGCTACGTGGAAGCCAGCGCCAAGCGGCTCAAGGGCGCGGAAATTGTTTTCGACAAGATCACCGTCACAGGCACCGAAGACCTGCTCATGGCCGCGGCTCTTGCGGATGGCGAAACCGTGATGCAGAATTGCGCCCGCGAGCCCGAGGTCGCCGATCTCGCCGACCTGCTCAACAAAATGGGCGCGCGGATCGAAGGCGGAGGAACTTCCACCATCCGCATCAAAGGGGTGGCCAAACTTCATGGCGCGAAGCACCGCATCATTCCTGATCGCATCGAAGCCGCCACATTTATTATTGCCGGCGCGCTCACTGGAGGAGACCTCAACGTCTCCGGCTGCGACCCGGCTCATCTCGGAGCGCTGTTGCAAAAGCTAGAAGCCACTGGCGTCAAGACCAAGCCCGGCAAGCAATCCGTGCGCGTGATGGGCGACAATCCGCTCAAAGCGGCTGACATGGTGACCGAAGAATATCCCGGCTTCCCTACCGATGTGCAGGCGCAATATATGGCGCTGGCCACGCAGGCCGAAGGCACGTCCATCATCACCGAAAACATTTTCGAGAACCGCTTCATGCATGCTCAGGAACTGCTGCGCATGGGAGCGAACATCAAGATCGAAGGCAGCCGCGCCATCGTTCGCGGCAAGACTCCGTTGAGCGGCGCGGCCGTGCAGGCTTCTGACCTGCGCGCGTCCGCTTCTTTAGTTCTGGCCGCGCTGGTCGCCGAGGGCGAGACCATCATCGACCGCGTGTACCACATCGACCGCGGCTACGAGAATATCGAAGAGAAACTGCGTGGCGTGGGCGCCCAGATCAGGCGCATCGGAGAAATCCTGCCGAAGAGGTAACTTGCTGGCCGCATGTGTTTTCCTTCGAATTCGGCCCTGCACGGCATCCTCTTGCTACCGATTCCCCTCTGGTTACCAGCGCCCAGAAAGTCCCTATTAACCGGAAATCCCGCATGTTATACTGCGCATCAGATGAGGTAGTCGGGGCTTTTCTCGCCCGAACCGAAGGAAACCAACGATGGTTCGTAGTTCTCGTCGCACACTCTTCCTGGTAGTCATCATTCTTGTGAGTTGTGGCTTTTTCGGCCTGGTGTATGGCCAGAAAATCAACCCGTCGGCAGCCCCCGGCGGTGATGCTGACGTTCGCGACAGCCTGCACACCTTCACCGACGTGTACAGCCTGGTCGAGCAGAACTACGCCGAGCCGGTGAACCCGGATAAAGCCATCTACAACGGCGCCATTCCGGGCATGCTTCACGTGCTCGATCCGCACTCGAACTTTTTCGATCCCAAGGCCTACTCGCTGCTGCGTGAAGATCAGCGCGGCAAGTATTACGGCGTGGGCATGACGGTCGGCCCGCGCAACAATAAAGTCATTGTGATTGCACCCTTCGTGGGCACGCCCGCCTATCGCGCCGGCATTCGTCCCGGAGACATTATTGTCGCAGTCGACGGCAAGCCCACCGACAACATGAGCACCGGTGACGTAGCCGACCTGCTGAAAGGCCCCAAGGGAACCACGGTTCACATCACCATCGTGCGCGAAGGCGCAGACAAGCCGATCGAATTTGCCGTGGTGCGCGATGAAATTCCCCGCTACAGCGTGGACCTGCATTTCCTGATTCGTCCCGGCGTCGGCTATATGCACGTCAGCGGCTTCAATGAGACCACCGAGAAAGAAGTCGGTGACGCGCTCGATC
This sequence comes from Terriglobales bacterium, assembly GCA_052147055.1. Taxonomy (GTDB): domain Bacteria; phylum Acidobacteriota; class Terriglobia; order Terriglobales; family Acidobacteriaceae; genus JABCZH01. The sequence goes on along the minus strand of JBKQLO010000070.1, from coordinate 68,330 downwards.
AAATGGGCGACTTGAAAGGCTTGATCCTTGACCTGCGCCAGAATCCTGGCGGTCTGTTGAGTGAAGGCGTCGGCGTAGCAGACAAGTTCCTGCGCAAGGGTCAATTGATTGTTTCCCACCACGGCCGATCTTCTCCCGAAAAACGTTACGTCGCCACGCACGGCGATGGTGGAAAGGAATATCCGTTGGTAGTGTTAGTCAATCGCGGGACGGCCTCCGCTGCGGAAATTGTTGCAGGCGCCATTCAGGACCATGACCGCGGACTGATCGTGGGTGAAACCACATTCGGCAAAGGGCTGGTGCAGACCGTTTACCCGCTCTCCGAAAACACCGGGCTGGCCTTGACGACCGCCAAGTACTACACCCCGAGCGGCCGCCTGATTCAGCGCGACTATTCCAACGTCTCGCTTTACGACTACTATTTTGACCGCGACACCGACAACAAGACGGCCAGCCGCGAGGTCAAACTCACCGACAGCGGCCGCACCGTGTACGGCGGCGGCGGCATTACCCCGGACGTGAAGCTGGACCCGGTCAAGAGCAATCATTTCCAGGACACGCTCTTGCAGCACTATGCCTTCTTCAACTTTGCCAAGCACTACATGCTGAGCCATCATCCCAGCAAGAATTTTGAGGTCGATGACGGCGTGGTGCAGGACTTCCGCAAGTTTCTCGACAGCGAGAAGGTTCCCTACTCCGAAGCCGACATGCTGGAGAACAATGACTGGGTACGTTCCAGCCTCAAGAGCGAGATCTTCGTGGACGCTTTCGGCCAGGAAGAAGGCTTGAAGGTGCGAGCGGAATCTGATCCTGAAGTGGTCAAGGCTCTGGATTTGCTGCCTCAGGCCAAGGCTTTAGCTGAAAACGCCAAGCGGATCGTCGCCGAACGCACCAGTACGCAGCCCTTGAGCCGGTAGTCCGGAAACTGCAAGGCTGGGCAACGGCCACGCTAGAGTTGTATATTCGCCCAATCTTTCATGGGCCTTTCTAAACAAGTGGTATGGCTGTTACCCGCGCTGTTCGCCGCCATCGCCGGGTTCACCGATTGGCGTTCCCGCCGTATCCCCAATTGGCTGACCGTCGGCGGACTCGGGTTAGGCATTCTGGTAAATTCGGTGACCCGCGGCTGGCTCGGCGCAAAGGATTCCCTTCTGGGTGCGGGCTTGGGTCTGCTGTTGCTTCTTCCCTTTGTCCTGATGCGCAGCCTGGGCGCCGGAGACTGGAAACTGATGGGCGCTTTGGGAGCCTTTTTGGGCCCGTCTCATCTGATTACGGTTCTGTTTGCCACGGTGCTGGTGGCGGGTGTGATGGCGCTGGTTCTGGTGATCTGGAAAGGGCGCATGCGCCAAACCTTGCGCAACATCGCACACTTGCTGGCCGCGGCTTTCAGTTTTCATCTGCCCGGGCCGGAGGTTTCTCTCGACAACCCTGAAGCTCTCAAGGTACCGTTCGGAGTAGCGGCCGCCATCGCGGTTGTTCTGCACACGGCAGGGCGTTTTTGGGGGATAGCTTAATGGATGACCACAAGCAGCCTGCAGCCTCGACCAAGCGATGGGGCCAGTTCGCCACAAATGTCGGCTCCGAGGTAGCCGAGGCCGCCCTGGTCTTGCCTCTCGTTTTCATGATGCTGCTGGGGATTTATTGGTTTGGGCGCGCTTTTAATATTTACGCCACCATCAACCACGCCGCACAGCAAGGAGCCCGCGCGGGAGTGGCGCAAACCTGCGCCACTTGCGGCAACGCCAGCGTCCTGAACAGCCAGGGGCCAACCATCATCACGAACCTGATGAACGCCTCCCACGTAGACCCTGCCCAAATCCAATCCTACCGACCCGCTCTGAACTTCTGCGGTGGTGGAAACGCGGGTAGCAACTGTGTCTCCGTTGGTTCCAGTGGCACCATTTCCATGTGTAACAACGTGCAGATCACTCCGGTCACCAGCCCCGGCCCTCCGGTTTGCGGCGTGGCCGTCTCCTTTCAGTACCCCTATCAGTTCTGGCTGCCCTTCACCTCCCTGAACAATCAGCAGATCGCCCTCAAAGTGAATGTGCAGATGAAGGGAGAGTATTGATGATCCACCCTCGACCACGAGGCCCGAACCCCCTCAGTCTGCGCGCGTGGGTGGACAGGTTCGCTTTCATCGAAGCTTCCTCGCTGGCGGAGTTTGCTGTTGCTCTTCCGTTGCTGGTGGTGCTGGTGGTCGGTATTTTCGACTTTGGTGGGGCGTTCAATCAAAAGCAGGAACTGAATGCCGCTGTACGCGAGGGGGCGCGCCTCGGGGCCAGCCAGCCCACCAACGATCTCGCCTACACAACCGCGCCGTCTTCCATCGACGCGGTGCGCTACCTGGTGGATACGTATCTGCTAAACAGTAAGATCAATGATTGTGGTCTGGGCGCGAACGGCCTCACGTCCAGTTCGGGCCCTCCATGGGTTTACACCACGACGGGAACGTGCCCTAGCCAGCTAACGCTGACCATCGCGAAAGACCCCGAGTTCGGTACATCCCCCACCGGCAATCCAACTTGCAGCCTGCTAGCCCCGCTGAACACCTACGGGTCCCCCAATCCACTCCCTAAGGTCTACGTCGCCTGCACCCTGGTCACGATCTCGTATCCCTATCAATGGCATTTCAACAGCGTCATCCAGGTGCTGGTGCCCGGTTCTACGATTGCCCTCACTCAGATCGTCACCAGTGCCACCGTCCCCAACATGAACTAAGGCCGGGTTGCGACGCGCTCGATTCCCCGCGCCGTCGACCTCCGATACCGCAGAAAAACTCCGGCAATCCCCGAAGTCACCAGCAATATTGTGCCCGACTCGGGCACCGGAGAAACAGGTACCGGCTTGGTGCACGGAATGGTTTTGGCCAATTCCACTCCGCCTTCCTGCTTCTTCTTGGTTGGCGAGCAGACTACAACGGGAACGCCGGGGGGGATGAGCGGCGGAAACCACCCGCCGGGGAACGAGTTCGGCGGTGAAGGTTGCGGGCCTAGAGGTAACGCCGCTTCGGGAAACGGAATTTGGATTGCGCTTCCAGCCATCAGAATCGGTTCCTCGAATTTTTCCAGCGCTGGTTCCTGGGGCGAGATCGCTTCCACCGCAACCTCGGAAATCTGGTTCGCGCAACGGGTGCGGGCAGTAATACTTCCGTCGGTGATGAGCTTTTCGCCTTTGCGCAAGCTGACTTTGTGCCTGGTCCAGAAAATCCGGTCGCCCATGCGATACGACAAGTACACCAGTCTTGCTTCCTGGAGTTCAATCATGTGGGCATGGCGAAAATCGAATCCCGCATAATGGCGACCGACCACCCGATCGTGCTCGCTGACCTCACGCAGTTCTTCCGCCGCCTGGATTCCACCCGGAACCACAGAATAGGGATATACGATCCGAGGTGGAACTGAAACTGGAGCGGAAACTGACGTGGCAGCCAGCGCTGCCAGGTTTTGGCTTAAGTCTCCCTGCTCCCATTCGCTCTGCGACTGGTTCGTGGTTGAGTACCAGCGGGAAGGGAGATGGAAAGACAGCCACAAAACACTGAACCCGAGAAGGCTCAGAACCGCCACAGCAGCAGCCGCCCGGCGCAGCCGCCGGCGGAAAATCGATCTGTTGGACCTGCGCTTGCGCACCCGGCGATTAGGATGGTTCAACGTGGCTCCTACACCATACCCGTACCCGGCCAGTCGGTAGGATAGGAACTACTTCTTACTGCATTTCTGTTTCCAGACCGCTCCCTGCCAAGTTCAAGATATTAGGGGCAATCAGACGGTCAGTGTGCCCACAATCCTAGCAGAGTAGCAATTTGTTTGCATGAAGCTACGCGCGGCGAAGTTGACCTAGGCGCGCAGTACTACACTGAGTGCAGACACCGGTGCCCAAAACTCGCCAACTTGCCGGAGGATCGTTCTTGGCGCTGCTTCTGCTATCAAGTGGCTGGGCAAACCCACCGCACGAGAAGCCAGCAACTCACACCCTGCGCTGGACGGAAGGTCAGCCGGGCTGCACTTTCAGCGCCGACGACGATGGCCGCTACCGCTACGGCCTCTGGACCAACGATTTCGGTATCGTGCTGGCTATCGACTCCCAGGAACTGCAAAAGGCCGGCCGCCGTACCGAACCTGTCTTCACCGTGCTCTTGACCCTGCGCTATCGCGGCAAGGATTTCCTTTCACTCGATCCGCGCGCCATCACCCTGGTATTTGTGAAACACTCACGTGATCTGCACCCCGCGCTCGACCCCAAGGAGCTCGCGAACAGATTTCGGGCAGATTCCGACCGATTCGCCAAAGCAACCGAACATGACATAGCTAAGCATCCCGAGAAAAAAGAAGCGCTGGAGTCAGCGCTGCAAGATCATCAAAAGAATGTCGCGGACATGCTGGCGTTTCTGGATGCGCGCAGCCTCCAAGCTGTCAGGCTTGATCCCGCCCATGCAGAAGCTTCGGGCTGGGTATATTTCAGCGCCAGTAGTAAATGGATCGGCGACTGGAAAAAGCAGGAAGAATTTGTTTTGCGGATACCGCTGGCCGATCAAGTAATCGAATTCCCCTTCGCCCTCCCGCCCAGCGAAGGTGATCTGCTGCTGCGCCGCCGATAAATCACGCCTCTACCTTGCCGCGGATTTCCCCACGACAAACATGTCCCCGTCATTTTCGGTATAAATCTTGCCATCCCGGCCAATCGCGATGGGTGTATACGCGGCGCCCACCGCCGATTGCAGGAAGAGCTTCCCTTTCAGCGTCCCCCCCTGCTTGATCGCATAAACATACCCGTCTTCGCTGTCGGCATACACGGTGCCATTCTTATCAACGGCAGGCGCGTTGACACACCATTCAAAATTGTCCACGCTTTTGTACTGCCACTCAATGGCCAGGACGGCACTGAGTTGAGTGATGTAGTAAGGGCCACCCGAGTCGTAGTAGTTGTCCTTGGTGATCACCGAATAGGTGCCATCGTGACTATAGACGGCTGGCGTATCGTCCCAGCCGAAATCAAAGTTGCTGAGGTACTGTCCAGTGAAACTGAATTTCAGCATGTAACCCCGGTCGCTTTCCGCGCCCAGAACCCCGTAGAGGACGCTGCCATCGGGCAGCACCACCGGACTCGCCGACGAAAGGTCGATGATCTTGCCCTGGATCTGTCCATCATCCACCGTCAAGGAAGCGTTCCATCGCGGAGTAAGATCCGCGTTCACCGCCAGCAGATAGCCGTCGAGATCATCAAAGTGAGGGAAACTCGCGGTATAGATGGTCTTGCCATCCGCCGAAACCGCCGGCGCCAAATTCACTCCCGGCCGCTGCGAACCGCAAACGCCGCAACCAGCGGGCGCCAACTTGGCGTAGCTGGCGGTCTGCACCGCACCCTCCGGGTCGATCTTCACCAGCCACGCGCCGCGGACATTGGCGCTCCACGGATTGGTGGCATCAAATTGGATCACATTGTAGAAGACGTTCCCGTTGGCATCGACTGTCAGAGGCCCGGAAACAAAACGGTTCGGATTGATTTCCCCGAACGCCTTGTACTGCGTCAGCAACGAACCATCCGACTCGCGCAGCTTGTAAACGGTGCCGCCGGCGCCCGGAACAAACACAAACCCATTCCAGAGTGCAGCGTGGAATACCGGCTCCCAGCCGCCCAAGCCAAATCCGTCTATGCCTCCCGGGTCGCTGTTGGGCTCTGGTTTCCAATCGGTCTGAAAGTTCCACAACTCGGCCAGGGTGCCGTTCTGCCAGGTGAAGGCCCGCTCATTCCAAATCTCCTGGTTCCAGGCGTCGGGCCCGCATGGGTAGGGCTCACCCGAGCCGGGCGGATTGCAGGAAACATAATTTCCCGTCTTGAACTCCATGAGCACCAGGTCGCGATCCACCAGCGGAACCTGATAATGCGCGAGCAACTCACCAAAGGTCTCGGCTTTTTCCTGAGCTACAAGGGGATCGTAGGTAATGTCGGCCAGTTGCGCCTGCGGACTCTGGCCCCCGACGTTGGTCGAACTGGTGTGCAGAGAAGTCCGTCCCCACTGCGGCCAATCCTGGATGGGAGTGGCTATGTTGACCGCGTGGATCGCGCTCGCCGCTACCAGCGCCAAGCCTGCACCGAGACAAAGAACCAGGATCTTGCGCGTCATGTGCCCACTCCTGAAGTCCCGGTTAACGGGAAAAGACGTAGAGTTGTCTGCGCGGAAGAATACTGGTGTGGGAGACCGCGCCTTGTCAAGAAAGTGTCAAAAGACAGTAAAGCTGGGGGGGAATCTCCGAACTAGCTCGCCTTCCTGCCCTCCGCTTCCTTCTGTGCCACCACGCGCAGCAGCAGATCGCGCAGCGAAACCAGGCCTTTCAGTTGCTTGCCATCGACGATGGGCAGGTGGCGGAAGCCAAATTCGCGCATCAGGAAGAGGCCGTTTTCGATGGTCTCGTTCACGCTGATCGACTTGGGGTTGGCGGTCATGATCTCGGAGACCAGGGTGGTCCCCGGCATGCGTCCCACCGCCACCACGCGGTTCATGATGTCACGCTCAGAGACGATTCCCACCAGCTCGCCGTTGCGCATCACCGGCAACGCCCCAATGTTGTGTTCCATCATGAAACGGGCCGCTTCCAGCACCGACTTGTCGGCCTCGATGGAATAAATGCGGCGGTCTTTCACCAGATCGTAGATTGATGCCATAACTCACTCCTTGCGAATTAGGACGGGCCTCAAGCCGGGCCCCACGGCCCCGCGAGCACATTACTTTATCACACAGGGCGGACGGAGTGTCCTGCCCGCAGGCTCCAGATTTTCCTTGCGATCTTGGCGAATCCTTAGCGCCCTTTGCGGTCACCAGCTCTTAACCGCCAAGCACGCAAAGGCTTCGCCAAGAGCGCAAAGAAGACTCGCAATGGCAAGCCCCGCCCTCATCTGCTATCTTCTTGCTTCGCCCTAGTTCAAGATAAGACGCCCAGATTAAAACGCCTCGAACAAGGAGCCTTGATGCCAGACACTGTGCGCCCCAGACCCTCCGCGTTGTATCGCTGGACAGTTCTGATCTTCATTAGCCTGGCCATGGGTGGGAATTACTACATCTATGACAGCATCAATCCCCTAGAGAGAATCTTCATTGATCGACTAGGTTTCTCAGCCACGCAATTCGGCTGGCTGAACGCCAGCTACAGTGTGGCCGCCGTGCTCACCCTGCTGATCGGCGGCATCGTCATCGATAAGGTGGGAACCAAGAAAGCGGTTACCGCCTTCGCCGTCCTGTGTCTCTTAGGTGCGATTCTCACCGCGTACCGAGGCAATCCCGTAACTATGATTGCGGGGCGTACGGTCCTCGGACTGGGGGCCGAATCGCTGATCGTGGCCGTTTCCACGGCCTTGGCCAAGTGGTTCAAGGGAAAGGAGCTCAGTTTTGCCTTTGGCATCAATCTGACCATTGCCCGTCTGGCGTCGGTAGCGGCAGACAACTCCCCCACTTGGGCGAATTCGGTTTTCTATCCCCAAGGCCCGGCCGGAGCACCCAGTTGGCGAGGACCGCTGCTGCTGGCGGTCGGCGCCGGCGTGCTGGGTGTAGCCATGGCCTTGATTTACTGGGGCCTTGAAGTCCGGGCCGAGAGCCGCTACGAGCTGGGCAAGGCCGGGGACGTCGATAAGCTCGATTTCCGCCAGATGTTTCGCTTCAACGCATCGTATTGGTATGTAGTGGTCTTGTGCTTCACGTTCTATTCGGCCATCTTTCCCTTCCGGACGTTTGCGATCGACTTCTTCACTAACAAAATCTTGGCGGGAAACGGCGGCGTATCAGCCAGCGAGGTCCTGCGGGTGCTGGCCCACGAAAAGGCCGGCTTCTTCAACAGCCTACTGCCCTTCTCCGCCATGATTGCCACACCATTATTTGGACTGCTGGTGGATCGCGTTGGCAAGCGCGCCCTCTTCATGATGTTTGGCTCAATTCTTCTGATGCCCGTCTACATCATGATGGCCTACGGCAACATTTCGCTGTGGGTACCGGTCTCGTTGATGGGAATCGCCTTCTCCCTGATCCCCGCCGTCATGTGGCCGTCGGTGGCTTATATTGTTGACCAGTCTCGACTGGGAACCGCCTATTCGCTGATGACCCTAATCCAGCAAATCGGCTTCTTTATCATGAATCTCCTGATCGGCAAAGCCAACGACTACTCCCACGCCGGCCTGGAAAACGTTGGCGGATATACCTTGGGCATGTGGATTTTCTCCGTGCTGGGCTTTGTGGGTCTGACCTTCGCCCTCCTATTGCGATTCAGAGAAACTGGACCCCACGGTCATGGGTTAGAGACGATTACCACGGCCTCGGCCAAGGGCTAAACAGTGGCGCGGATGGTGGGTTCCAAACGCTTTCTGCGTCCTTGCTACTAAACGTTGAATCTATTAGGAAAACGTCCTCACAAGTAGGGCGGTCCTGCTGGCTTTGGGGGTTGACGGGTTGAGCGGAGTCTATGAGATTGGCAGGACCAGGTAACGAACCTCGGGGCTTTTCGAGATTACTTTGGGGTCGGCTGCCCGGCCTGCAAGCGGTACAACGAAAAGCTACTTACGCCGCATCACACTGAGTGCGGCCGGAACAGGCGACTTGACGGACGCGAAAAAACTACAGGGCGGCAAGCTTTCTGAAGCCGCGGCCATTGAGCGGGCGAAGCAGGGCGATGCGGAGGCTTTTGAGACGCTGTATCACCTGCATAAGCGGCGCGTGTACTCCCTTTGCCTGCGCATGACCGCCAACACTGCGGCTGCCGAAGACCTCACCCAGGAAGCCTTCCTGCAGTTGTTCCGCAAGATTGGGACTTTTCGCGGCGAGTCGGCCTTTTCCACCTGGCTGCATCGCATGGCGGTAAACGTGGTGCTGATGCAGCTTCGCAAGAAGGGCCTGGCGGTGGTTCCGCTGGAAGATACCCTCGAGACGGATGAGGAATCTCCCCGCAAAGAACCGGGCGCCGACGATGTAAGATTGTCGGGGAGCGTTGACCGCCTGCAATTGCAGCGTGCAGTCGCAGACTTGCCCCCGGGTTACCGGCAGGTTTTTCTGCTGCATGACGTCGAGGGCTACGAACATAACGAGATTGCGAGCCTGGTGGGATGCTCCATCGGCAATAGCAAGTCGCAATTGCACAAAGCACGAATGAAATTACGGGACCTCCTCAAAATGAGCAGAGCTGAAAGGGCCACTAAGCCATGAGGATCCCACCAACGCGGTATCGGGGAGAGAGGTAGTATGACCTGTCAAGAATTTGAACGGGTCTTGCCGGAGCTTGAGGGCGGCCGCAGTTTTGAAGCGGACGAGCACTTGCGAATGTGCTCCCGCTGCTGGGACCTGGTTTCCGATCTGGATGCCATTTCGCAGCAAGCCCGCACCCTGCAAGCCAGTGACGAGCCCAGTCCACGCGTTTGGAACTCGATTGAGATCACGCTGCGGCAAGAGGGCCTGGTTCGTCCGTCCCAACTGGATCGTCCCGCCCGGCGGTTGGCGGGATGGCGGTTGCGATGGCTGGTACCGATGGCGGCTGCGCTTTTGCTGGTTTCCGGTTTCTTGCTGCGTGAACACCGCGGCGGCCCGTCGCAACTGGTGGCCAGGAGCGTATCGCCGGTAGCCACCAGCCCGTCACCAGACGGGATCAGCCAGGTAGTTGCGGATGAAGATCAGTTGCTCAACATCGTTGCCGCGCGCGCTCCCGGCCTCCGGGACGGTTACGCGAGCAACCTGCGGGCAGTCGATGCTTATATTCGCGATGCGGAATCGTCGGCGCGCGAGAATCCCAACGATGAGGTCGCACAACAGTATCTAACCAACGCTTACGAGCAGAGAGCCATGGTTTACGAGATCGCCATGGCGCGTTCTCTGCCATAATTGGGTGCAGGATTAACGTGCACGACGGGGCCGGCACAGAAGCGCGTGACCGGAAATCGGGGAGACGTCAGGTATGCGTAGGAGTATGGGTTCCAGAGAATCGCTTGTCGTACTGTTCATGGTCACGGCGGCTTTGGCCGGCGAGGTCCACCAACAGTACCACTTCAAGGTACACCGCCACTCCAGTATTTCCATCGTCAATCCCTACGGCCTAATCTCGGTCAAGCCTGCCAGCGGGAACCACGTGCAAGTGAATGCCACCCTGTACTCCGACAAAGTGGAAGTTGACCAGAACCAGGGCGGCAACCATGTTTCCGTCGTTTCTCATTTGCTGCCCGGTGCGGACAGCACCAGCGGACGAGTGGACTACGAAGTACTGGTTCCGGCCGATGCCAGTGTGACCCTGCGTTCCACCAGCGGCCCGCTGCGGGCGGAAAGACTTCACGGCGATTTAATTATGGAGGGCAACACCGCCACCGTCGACGTACGCGATGTCAGCGAGGGTCATGTTCATGTGAAGACTCTCAACGGGCCCGTGACCCTTACCAACGTCAATGACGGACACGTGGAAATCACCTCCGTAAGCGGCGATGTGGCTTTGAACGCCGTGAACGGCCCGCTAGTTTCGGTCAATTCAACCAGTGGCTGGATTCATTACGATGGCGACTTCGGTGGCGGAGGGGAATACTCCCTGATGACTCATACCGGCGACATCGAGGCTACAGCCCCGTCGTATGCCTCCATTGATGTGGTCGCCAGCTCCGCCCAGGGTAAGGTCGAGAACGATTTCCAGTTGCATCCCCCGCATTCCTCCTTCGTCTCCCGCGCAGGGAGTGCCTTCGCAGGTACCATGGGAAAAGCTGCATCTACGGTCAAGTTGCTTTCCTTCAGTGGTAAAATCCACCTCAAGAAACGTTAAAAACTGGTCCCGGGTAGGTACGGTCGCGTGCAGTCGCAGGTTCAGGCCTGATCTTGGGATCGTGCATTCATGCCACAAGCCGACAGCCACAAGGTAGTCTTTCTGGTGGGCTTCATGGGTGCCGGCAAGACCAGCGTGGGCCGCAGCCTGAGCCGGCGTCTGGGATGGGACTTCGAAGACTTGGACGATCGCATCCAGGCTCGCGCCAGACGTCCGATCACGGAGATTTTTCGTGATCTGGGCGAAAGCGAGTTCCGCCGCTTGGAGAACGCCGCGCTGCGTGAGCTTTTGAGTGAGCCAGGTGTCGGGCCTCGCATCGTGGCCTTGGGTGGTGGAGCTTTCGCGCAGCCCGAAAACGCGGCGTTGCTCGAGCGGGCAGGGGCGCCTGTGATTTTTCTGGATGGCCCGGCGGAAGAACTCTTTCGCCGTTGCCAGCAGGAACAGCGGGAGCGTCCGCTGTTACGGGATGCGAAACAGTTTCACCAGCTCTACGAGCAGCGCAGGGCTTCGTATTTGAAGGCCGCGTGCCGCATTGACACTGCCGGCAAGGACGTCGATGGGGTGGCGGCGGAGGTAGCATGCAGGATCGGTTTGGAATAAGAAGAATGTCAAAACACGGTCGATTACTCGCCAGCGTCCTCCTCTGCACCCTGCCGGTCGCGAACGCCTGGGCCGCGACGCCCGAAAAGGAGATTCAGGGCCAGACCGTGGACTCCGGCTCTTTCGGAGTCTTCATGAACGGGAAACGAGTGGCCACGGAGACCTTTTCCATCCACCAGAGCAGCACCGGAAGCTCCGTCACCTCGCGGTTCAAAACCGAAGCCGGCCCCGATCCGGCAGAACAGTCTTCCGAATTGCAACTGACCGCCAACGGTGAACTGAAGAGTTATGAGTGGAAGGAGATTAGCCCCGGCCAGTCGCATGCCAACGTCCTCCCCAGCAAAGACTTTCTCAGCGAGCGTTACAGCAACAGTCCAACCGACAAGCCCAAGGAGCAACCCTTCCTGCTGCCGGTCTCGACCAACATTCTGGATGACTACTTCTTTATTCAGCGCGAGGTCCTCGCCTGGAAATATCTCGCCACCAGTTGCAAACAGGAGAAAAGCGGGGTCAATTGCCCCTTGAACGAGAAGGTGCAACTGGGGACCCTTAACGCCCACGCCCGCGCATCGGCGCTGGTCAACCTCCAGTTCTCTGGCAGGGAGAAAGTTCTCCTCCATGGGGTGGAACACGAACTCATCCGGCTGGATCTGAAAAGTGAATCCGGCGACTGCGTGCTCTGGCTGGACGATTCGTTGAAGTTGCAACGGATTGTGGACTCGGCGAACACTACGGAAGTGGTGCGAGACTAAGTGGCCCTCACGGACGCACGCGCGGCGCGGGTTTTGACCACAGCGCTGTTGTTCGCTCTGGCGCTTGGCTTTCTTTACATCACCCGCCGCACCCTGATTGCTTTCCTCTTTGCCGTCTTCTTTGCCTACCTGGTCGATCCCGCCGTGTCGCGGGTGCAAAAGTGGACTCACAGCCGCGGAATCGCGGTGGGCGTCATCTACTTCCTGCTTCTGGTTCTGGTGATCACCTTCTTTTTTTTCGTGGGCCCCAATATCGGTCACCAAGCGCAACGCCTGAGCGACGCCATGCCCCAACTGCTCGATCAGGTGAGCTCCGGCAACATTGCCGTCACCATCGGGCAGGAGCGCGGTTGGAGCGCTACCACCATTCATCAGACCCAGGCTTTCCTGAACCGGTACCGGGATGACCTTGTCGCTATCGCCCAGCGGGCCGGAGTCCGTGCCGCCGAGGCGGCAAAAGAATCCTGGCTGCTCATCGTTGTCCCCATCCTGGCAATCTTTTTGCTCAAGGATGGTCGCGCCTTCGGCGAAGTCGCGCTTACCTTCGTGCAAACCCGGCCGCAGCGTGAGTTCTGGGAAGGGGTGCGCGGAGACCTGAATCGCATGCTGGCCCATTTCATCCGGGCACAACTCACGCTGGCCGCGTTTTCCCTCATCGTCTACACCGCCTTCATGGGGCTGATGCGGGTTCCCTACGCGCTCGTGTTGGGCACCGCCGGCGGCATCATGGAATTCATTCCTGTGGTCGGACCGTTGGTCGCCGCCGTGGTCATCCTCGGAGTAGCACTCTTGATGAGCTATCACCACTGGGTGATGCTGCTGATTTTCCTGGCAGTCTGGCGCGTGATTCAGGATTACTTGGTGTCGCCGCGCATCATGGGGAAAAGCATGGAACTGCACCCGCTGGCGGCAATTTTCGGCGTCCTGGCGGGCGGCGAGATCGCAGGAGTGTTGGGAGTTTACCTTTCCATTCCGGTCATGGCCAGTCTGCGCATCGTCTTCCGCCGCTGGCGTCTATATGCTGAGAAGAAACGTTTCGGCCCGTTGAACGAGTATTCCTTCGGCGCGGAAATCTCTCCTCGCGAGTAAAAACCATCTTACCCGCCCGCTCCTACGCCTAACTCCACTTTCACGTTGCGCAGAAACTCGGCCGCCGCTTCCGGCAACACGGTGTTGATAAACATCCCTGTACCCAGTTCGAAGCCAGCCACGCGGGTCAGACGCGGAATAATGCTCAAATACCAGTGGAAATACTTTACTCCCACCCATTCCGCCGGCGCGCTGCGAATGGTGAAATTGAAGTCTGGATTCTCCAATCCGTGATAAAGCTTCGCCAGAACCGTACCCAGGTTGTGGGCGAGATCGGTGATCTCCGAGGCGCTGATGTCGCTAAAACTGGCCATGTGCCGCCGGGGATAGATGTGGGTACAAAATGGTGTGGGCGACGCAAAGGGTTCCAACGCCACGAAATGTTCCGTCGCCATCACGATGCGCTGCGGATCGTCAAGCTCTTGTTTGATTACCTCGCAGCACATGCATTCTCCGAATTCATCGTAGTGCCGTAGCGCCTCTTCCAGCCTCTCTCGCACCTGATTGGGGATCACGGGAGTAGCCACCATTTGGGAATGGGGATGTTCCAGGCTGGCGCCCCCCTCCAGACCATGATTCTTGAAGATGGTGATGTGGGCGATGCGCGGATCATGGCTAAGAGCGTCGTAGCGCGATTTGTACGCGCGCAACACATTGGCCACATGTGCCGGTGGCATCAGCGCCATGACATGGGAATGGTCGGGTGTGTCGATGATGACATCATGCACCCCAAAACCATCCATGGTGCGGTGGGAGCGGCGGATGACCCGGGCAGCCTTGGCATCGCGGTTTAGCGCCCCGAACTTGTTGGGCACAATGCGAACTTGCCACTTTTCCTGACTGTCAGTCGGAACCCGCATCACTTCCGGCGGGGTTTTCCCTTCATTCCCTGGGCAAAACACGCAGGTTTCCACAAATGCAGGGACTTCCTTGACCGGGCGGTGTTTGACCATCTCCTCGGGCCGCTTGGCCCGCTCGGTAGCGATGATGACCCATTCTTTGGTGAAGAAGTTCTGGCGTAGTTCTGGCATAGTTACTCCTCGGATTCTCTATCGGCACATTGCCCGGAAATCATGAATTTCGGTGTAAACCCTCCATCCGCAGGCGTCCTGCACTGTTATAAAATTCAAAGCAATCATGCCGAAGAGAATTCCCGTTGGAATCCTGGGCGCAACCGGTGTCGTCGGACAACGCTTCGTCCAGATGCTGGAACATCATCCGTGGTTTGAGGTCGCCTGGCTGGCCGCTTCCGACCGTTCCGAAGGACGTCCCTACAAAGAAGCCGCCCGCTGGAGGATGAAAACGCCGCTGCCCGCCGCAGTCGCAGAAATGACGGTCTCCCCGGCCAAACCCGAAGGCGCTCCGCGAGTGATTTTTGCCGCTCTGGATGCCAGCATCGCCGCCGAACTGGAACCGCGTTTCGCCGACGCTGGCCACGCCCTGGTAACCAACTCCAGCGCCCTGCGCATGAAGAGTGACGTGCCTCTGGTAGTTCCAGAAGTCAATCCCGGCCACATCAAAATGCTGGAATGTCAGGCCTGGCGCCGCAAATCGAAGGGCTTTGTGGTCACCAACCCCAACTGCTCTGCCATCGGCCTGGTGATGGCTCTTGCTCCCTTGCAGCAATTCGGAATCGAGACCGTCATCGCCGTCACCATGCAGGCGGTGAGCGGCGCAGGATATCCCGGCGTGGCCTCACTCGATATCCTTGGCAACGTGATTCCCTACATCCCCAAAGAAGAAGAAAAAATGGAGGAGGAGACGCTTAAGCTCCTGGGACAACTCGAGGGCTCGAAGTTCGTTCCCGCGCCCTTCGCCATGAGCGCCCATTGCAATCGTGTGGCTGTAGAAGACGGCCACACCGAATCGGTTTCGATCAAACTCAAGAAGAAGCCGGCGGCAGCGGAGATCATCGCTGCGTGGAACGAATTTCGCAGCGATCCGCAAGAGCTGAAATTGCCCAGCGCTCCCACGCAACCGGTTTGCTATCTCGACGCGGTTGACCGGCCACAGCCCCGGCTCGACGTGGACGCCGGCAACGGCATGACCGCCAGCGTCGGCCGCCTGCGGCCGTGCAACGTGCTCGACTGGAAGTTCACCGTGCTCTCTCACAACACCATTCGCGGCGCTGCCGGCGCCGCCATCCTGAACGCCGAACTGCTGAAGGCTCGGGGCTACCTCGATTGAAACCATCGTGCCATCTGCGGCCAAGGCGGCTCTCATGATCGTCATGAAATTTGGCGGAACCTCGGTGCAGGATGCCAACGCCATCGCCCGCGCCGCCACTATCGTCAAGCAGAGGTTACCGCAAAAACCCGTCGTCGTAGTCAGCGCCATGGCCATGGTCACCGACCAATTGCTGACCATGGCCCGCGCCGCCGGCGCAGGCGATCGCAAGACCGCACTCGAACTCTCCCGCGGCCTTCGCGAACGTCACTACATGACCGCTGGCGAGCTGCTTGGAACCGGCAGGTTTACCCATTTTCACAGCGAATTAGAAGCTAACTTTGAAGCGTTGGATGAACTCCTGCGCGGCATCGCCGCAGTCGGCGAACTGACCCCTCGCACCACCGATCACGTGGCCGCCTACGGCGAAATTCTCTCCGGCAAGATCATCGCCGCTGCCTTTTCTGCCAAGGGTCTCGACACCGCCCTGGTCGATTCCCGCGAGTGCATTGTCACCGACAACACTCACACCCGGGCTGCTCCGCGTATCGACGAAACCAATGAGCGTCTGCAAACCAAAGTGCAGCCTCTCGTTGAGGCCGGCAAAGTGGTAGTCATGGGCGGCTTCATCGGCGCCACCAAAGCAGGCGTCACCACCACCATCGGCCGCGGCGGCTCCGACTATTCCGCCGCCATCATCGGCGCTGGTCTCGGCGCCGAGCGCATCGAAATCTGGACCGACGTGGACGGCATGTTGACCACCGATCCCAACATTTGTCCCGACGCCCGCCGCATCAAGCTCATCAGTTTCGACGAAGCCGCAGAATTAGCGTATTTCGGCGCCAAGGTCCTGCATCCCGCCACGGTGTTGCCCGCCATCCAGAAAAACATTCCCGTCCACGTATTAAATTCGCGCAACCCAGACTGCGAAGGTACGCGCATTCAGGCGCGGGTGCCGCATTGCCGCAACTTCTTCAAGGCCATTGCCGCAAAGAAGCGCATCACCATTATCGATGTCGCCGCGCCCCGCATGTTACTGGCGCACGGATTTCTGCGCTCGATTTTCGAAGCCTTCGACCGCCATCGCGTCGCGGTCGATGTCGTCTCCACTTCCGAAGTCAGCGTCTCGCTGACGGTTGATTCCAACGAATCGATCCCCGCCCTGGCCGCCGATCTGGCCAAGCTGGCCGACGTAAAATATGAAGGCCGCAAGGCCATCGTGTGCCTGGTGGGCGAGAATTTGCGCGAGACTCCGGGGATCGCCGCCCGGGTTTTCGGCGAGCTTTCCGACGTCAAGATTCGCATGATTTCCCAAGGCGCGTCGGAGATCAACCTGACCTTCGTGATCGAAGAAGACGATGTACCCAAAGTGATTCAGCGGCTGCACAAGGCATTCTTCTCAGATCTGGATCCAGAGGTGTTCGCTTGATGACCTTGAATTTCTCGGCGACCTCTGCGTACTCGGCGGTTAATGCTCTTCTTGAACTATGAATCTTCTCATCCTAGGCCGCGGCAAGACCGGCTCGCTGGTAGCGGAAGTCGCCCGCGAGCGCGGTCACGAAGTCGCTGTGCTTTGCGCTGCGGACAATCCCAACGCCTCTGCCCTGACCGCTGCGCGCCTCGCCCTGCACGACGTTGTGATCGACTTCACTACTCCCCATGCGGTGCTCGGTCACATCAGCGCCTGCGTGAAACACAAAAAGAATCTCGTTGTCGGCACTACCGGCTGGTACAACGAACTTCCACAAATCCGGCAACTGGTGGAAAAGAACGGAACCGGCCTTCTCTACGCGGCAAATTTCTCCGTCGGCGTGAATTTGTTCTTTGACGTCGCCCGCACCGCCGCCGCTGCGCTCCAACATCACTACTCCGGCCAAATCTTCGAGCGCCACCACGCCCAGAAGAAAGACGCTCCCTCAGGTACTGCTGCCGCAATGCAGAAGATCATCCAGGCAGCTTCTGGAACCGACCTTGGAATCACCTCATTCCGGGAAGGCGACGTCGTCGGCATGCACGAACTGATCCTCGATTCTCCGGCTGACAGGATCTATCTCTGCCACGATGCCAAGTCCCGCCGCGGCTTCGCCGAAGGCGCCGTGCGCGGCGCCGAGTGGCTGGCCGGCAAGCAAGGTTTCTTCGACTTCCAAGATATCTGGCGAGAACTTTAGCCACCACTTTCCGTCTTCCTCCATTCGCGCTATCTTTATCCTATGCAACTCCGTGGATGCGGCACCGCGCTGGTAACTCCCTTTCGTCAGGACGGCTCCATCGACGAGCCTGCCCTGCGCAACCTGGTGGCCTGGCAAGTCGAATCTGGAATTGATTTCCTGGTTCCCTGCGGCACCACCGGCGAAACTCCAACTCTCTCTCACGACGAATGGCTGCACGTCATCGACCTCACCATCGAAGTCGTTGCCGGACGCGTGCCCATTGTCGCCGGAGCTACTTCCAACTCCACGCAAGACGCCGTTGCCAAGGCCAAGGAAGTTTCCGCACGCCCCGGCGTCAACGCCGTACTGACCGCTTCTCCTTACTACAACAAGCCGACGCAGGAAGGCCAGTATCGCCATTTCCACGCCATCGCCGACGCCGTCGACAAACCCATCATTCTCTATAACGTTCCCGGACGCACCGGAGCCAACATCGAACCCGCAACCCTGGCCCGGCTGGCCGAAGTTCCCAACATTCTCGGAGTGAAAGAAGCCAGCGGTAACATGACCCAGATCGCCGAAGTGTGCAACGCCGTGCCCGAGCGCTTCCTGGTTTTCTCCGGCGACGACGCCATTACCCTTCCTGTGATTGCCCTGGGCGGGGTCGGAATCATTTCGGTCGCGTCCAACGAAATTCCTCGCGAAATGGCCGACATGACCCGCGCCGCTCTGAACAACGACTGGGTCACCGCCCGCAGCATTCACCGCAAATACCTGACCTTGATGCAGACCAATTTCATCGAGTCGAATCCGCTACCGGTAAAGGCCGTTCTCGCCATGATGGGCAAGATCGAGGAAGTCTATCGTCTGCCGCTGCTGCCCATGCGCCGCGACACTCGATCTAAGTTACAAAAAGTCGCCGCCGATGTCGGCCTCATCAGCAAGCCCGCGAGCGCGCAGTCAGAAGCAGTGAATTTCTTCATTTACGAAAACTGGCTGGCCGGCCCCCACAAGATCGTCCTGCACCGATCCACCTGCGGCCAGTGCAATCACGGCAAGGGCCGCCCCGCAGGCCACGACCCCAACCACTCCCGCTGGCACGGCCCCTACGCCTCGCTCTCGGAAGCCCGCAACGCTTCTCACAGTATGGCCAATGTACTCATCCGCAGCGAATGCAAGTGCGTGTGAAGTTGAACCTGGATTTCTGTGATCCTCTGTGGTTAAGGCTTCGCTACGGCGCCCGAACCATCAATCCTTTATACTTCTGCTTTCATGTCCTCCTTCAAGTCCGCCATCGAGCGTCTCTCATCTCTGGGCGAGGTCGAGCGCAATCCCGAGGCCCGCAAGACTTTTCTCGAATTCCGCGACCAACTGACCCAAGGCAAGATTCGCGCCGCCGAAAAAATCGACGGGAAGTGGATCGTCAACGTTTGGGTGAAGCAGGGTATACTGCTCGGTTTCCGCCTCGGCGAACTCAGCCAGATGGACGACGGCTCCACTCTCTCCTTTGTCGACAAAGACACGTTCCCTGCCCGCCGCTTCACCGTCGCCGATCGCGTGCGCATCGTGCCCGGAGGATCTTCCATTCGCGTCGGCTCCTACGTGGCCCCCGGCGTGATCTGCATGCCGCCCATGTTCATCAACGTCGGTGCTTACGTTGATGAAGGCACGCTGGTGGATTCGCACGCTTTGGTTGGATCATGCGCGCAGATTGGCAAGCGTGTTCACCTCAGCGCAGCGGCACAAATTGGAGGAGTTCTCGAACCGGTCAACGCCGCTCCCGTCATTGTTGAAGACGATGTCCTGATCGGCGGCAACTGCGGCGTCTATGAAGGTACGCTGGTGCGGGCGCGCGCGGTGCTCGGAGCTGGAACGATTCTCACCCGCTCCACTCCCATCTATGATCTGGTCCGCGGAGAAGTTTACAAAGCGACCGACGATTCTCCCCTGGAAGTCCCGGAGAATGCCGTCGTCGTACCCGGATCCAGAGCGGTGAAGAAAGGCGCTCCCGCCGGATGGGATTTGTCGCTGTACACCCCGGTGATCGTGAAATACCGGGACGACAAGACCGATCAACGAATCGAACTGGAAAACTGGTTGCGCTAGGCGCTACGACGGGAGCGATTGCTGCTCCGCAATCATCCTTCTGCGCATCGCCAAATGCCTCTCCCGGAAATGCTTTCTCGCCCGCTCGCCCCAGGCCCGTACAAAGTAGTAATTTAACCCCGCGCCAATCACCGAACTGGCCAACGGAATCAGCCGTCCTGACCACTTCTCCACCGCTTCCGTGCTGGCCCGTGCCGCGATGCGCTCAATCACCCTGGGCACAAAGCGATTTACCACCTCTTTTTCCAGCAGTTCCTTGCTGATGTCCACTCCGGCAGCGCTGGCCGCGGCAATCCACAACTCCGCCATCTCCTCGTCGGTGTTGAATTCGAATCCGTAAATCAGGCTGAGCTTCTGGATCATCCGTAGCGTAATCCCCGCCAGTATGCTGAGATCCGGCACAATGGTCACGATCCCGCCCAAGCCCAGCCCCGCGCCCTCGATCGCGGCAACTTTCATCCCGCCTTCAATGATGCGCCCAGCCACATCGTCTATCAGGCCCAGGTCCACCGAGTAGAGTCCCTGGAAGCTGCCGATCGGCAAACCATACGCCGCACGAAGCTGTAGAAGAAACTTTCCGGGGTCGACCTTGACCGTGTGATAAGCGCGCTCGAAGCCGCGGCGCACGCCAGCCTCCACCCGCCTCCGCAGCCACGATTGCTCGGTCCTTGCAGTCATCTATCGCAATTATCGCAGAGAATGCGTCCGCGTTCGATCACGGTGCCTGAATCTCATCGGTTTTCTTTGCGATCTTTGCGGACTTCTTTGCGTGCGTTGCGGTCAAAGCTCTTATCTTTCAAGACCGCAGAGGCGTATCTTGAACCTCGCCGGGCCTACTTGCTGCGACCACCTGTGCTAGCATCAATTGATCCCTAATGCCAACTGGAAAACTGCATATTGTACCGCTGGGCGGACTCGGCGAGTTCGGAATGAACTGCATGGCCGTCCGCTGGGGTGACGACATTATCGTCATCGACGCCGGCCTCATGTTCCCCGAAGCCGAGCTGCTAGGCGTGGACATCGTCGTTCCCGACATTTCGTATCTCACCGAGAATCGCCAGCGGGTACGCGCCATCATCCTTACCCATGGCCACGAGGACCACATCGGCGCCCTGCCCTGGATTCTTTCCGAACTCAACGTACCGGTCTGGGGCACCGAGTTTACCCTGGCCTACGTCGAAGACAAACTCGACGAGCACGGGCTTCTCGATAACGCCGACCTGAACGAGATTCGGCCCGGACAGCGCTTCAAAATCGGTCCCTTCACCATTCACCCTATTCCCGTCACTCACAGCCTGGTGGACTGCGTGGCCTTGGCCATTCATACTCCGCTCGGGGTGATCATTCACACCGGCGATTTCAAGGTCGACGCCACCCCCACCGACAATCGCTTGTTCGACCTTCACGCGTTCGCCGAATATGGCAAAAACGGTGTTCTGGCGCTGTTTCAGGACTCGACCAACGTCGAGCGCAAAGGCTACACCCCCAGCGAGCGCGCCGTCCGTCGTAAATTCGACGAAGTCTTTGCCCGCACCGAGCGGCGGTTATTCATTTCCTGTTTTTCTTCCTCCATTCACCGCATCAAGCTCGCCGTGGAACTGGCGTGGCAACACGGACGTAAAGTTGTTTTCGTTGGACGCTCCATGAACAGTTCGGCGGAAATTGCCGAAGACCTCGGCTACATCGAAATCCCCGAGGGGCTGCTCGTCCATCCCGGCGAGATGAAGAATTTTCCGCCGGAGAAGATTTGCATCTTGATCAGCGGCACTCAGGGCGAACCCATGTCTGCCCTATCGCGCGCCGCGGTCGACAATCACAAGCACGCGAAAATCGAAAAGGGCGACACCGTCGTCCTTTCTTCCCGCATCATTCCGGGGAACGAGAAGGCGATTTACCGCATGATCGACCACCTGTTCCGCCGCCAGGCCCACGTGATCTACGACGACGGATCGTTCCCGCCAATCCACGTCAGCGGCCACGCCAGCCAGGAGGAACTCAAGCTGATCATCAGCCTGGTGAAACCCAAATATTTCATTCCGATTCACGGCGAGTACCGCCAACTGAAGCTGCACGCAGAGATGGCTGGGGCCATGCACGGCTCCGTGGGCAGCGTCATGTTGATCGAAAGCGGCGACATTCTCGAATTCGACGAACTGGGCGCGCGCAAGGCGGGCCGCGTAAACGTCGGTCGCGTCTGCATCGATTCTGGCTCGCGCACTGACGTCGTCGAAGACCTCATCATCAAAGATCGCCGTCACCTGAGCGAAGACGGCATCGTGCTGCCCATCATCGCCATCAATAAACTGACCGGTCGCGTGGAGACCTCGCCGGAAATCGTGACCCGAGGCTTCGAACCGGGCGAAGACGGCTTCGTCGAAGGCGCACGCCAACTGGTGATGCAGACACTCGAAGTCTCGAGTGACGAAGAAAAGGCCGACTACGGCGTGATCAAAGAAAAGATTCGCGCCGACTTGAAGCGCTATATTTCCAAGCAGACGCAGAAACGTCCGCTGATCATGCCGGTGATATTGGAGATATGATTCGCCCCTCGGCGGCTGCGGCCCAAGAGAGAAACCGTGCAGGTTATTCTTTGCGAACGACGCCGGTGACGCCTGCAACGAAAAGAGTGGCGAGCACCCAACCTAGCAAGATTTGAATCCAGCGGAACCAGAGCAAGGCGTAACCGAGCAGGCTCGTCAGACAGCGCGCCGGGCACGAAGCGCGGCCCCAGGAGTTGTGCGGGTCCGGCGTTGGCTGCCAGCGGTCAACCTGCCCGAGCTTCACTAGTGGGAAAGAATTTTCGGCGGAGTAGATCAGAGCGTGAAACCTTTGATACTCTGGCGGGAGTTGACGGCAGTCTCGGAACAGGCGGTAGGCATCCTTCTCGATTGGGACAACGTCTCCAGCATAGTACCCAGCCCCAAAAAAGATCGCTCCGGCCAGTATCAGCCCCGCAAGCCATTGCAGGGCGATCCCAGGGGAGTAGCCGTACTTGATCGTTCTCAGAAGCGTCCAACTCCAAGATCGCGCGTAAATGGTATTGTCTTCCTTTTTTCGACGGCGTCGTTCCATCTCGACGAGTACCTGTCGAGCCCCCGAGTCGTCGCCCTCGTTTCTCAGGGTCTTGGCCAGCTGGCGGTAGGGCTGCGGAGCAAACGAATCCTGGAGATCAAGCCATTCCAGTCGATCGCTGGCGCCCATGGCAGCTTTGTGAATGCGTCCGTAAACGA
Source organism: Terriglobales bacterium (assembly GCA_052147055.1). Taxonomy (GTDB): domain Bacteria; phylum Acidobacteriota; class Terriglobia; order Terriglobales; family Acidobacteriaceae; genus JABCZH01. Next base: position 45,465 of record JBKQLO010000070.1, on the reverse strand, counting down.
GACCGTCCAGAAGTAGCTTTCCCGGCTCGGGCCAGCTCTCGCGATCGTCGGCGAGCACACCAATCGAGGCGCTCATTAGATCAAGCCGCGCGCACTCCGCGCTTACTATATTTCTCCAGAAAAAGACTCCCGTGATGGATGCCGCTTGCAAATTCAAATCGCCCTGAAACGCGCCACCGGTGCACTCCAGGTTCCCCGCTATCTGAGCGCTTGAGAAGGCCACCTCACCTGTCGCGTGAAAGCCATTGCGTAGGTAAATGTTCCCCCTAACGATAGCTGTGTGCACGCTTAGAGAGTGATTTTCACCATCGGTCCCCTCGGAACTTGTACCACTGAATGTGCCGCCGTCGCAGTCGACGTTGCCGGTTATTCTGGCGCCAAGAAGGCGCACCTCGCCGTCAGCGGTGAAACCGTTGCGTAGGAAAACGCACCCCTTTGCCACGATGCGCTCGAGGCTGAGGGCTATGCCGGTGGATGGAGACTTCGAACGCCTCGGATTCGAAAATGTACCGGCGCCACAATCGAGGTCGACATCGATCTGCGATCCCTCCAACTTAACTTCCCCCTGCGAGCTAAACTTCCCACGGAGAAATACGCTGCTGCCCACAACCATGCTGCCAGCGTTAAGCGCGACATAGGGATTGTTATCAAACGAAGCGTTCGTGCAATCGAGACACCCTCCAATCTTGGCCCCGGTCAAGCGGACTTCACCGAGAGCACGAAAGCCCTCGCGCAAGAAGACGGATCCCTCCACGATTGCGCCATCGGCGATTAGGGCGACACCACTCTCTGGCTCGCCGGGTCGAAAGGGATTCTCGAACGTACTGCCGTCGCACTCAACATTTCCTGAGATTCGCGCCGCCGGCAGCCTCACGGGTCCGCTAGCGTGGAAGCCTTCGCGAAGGAGGATGCTGCTTCTCACCGTAGCACGGTCGGCGGCGATGGCTTGTACCCAAGTCCCCTGGAGATTGATCTCCGGCACGTCGGCACCACGCAGGTTCAGCTCCCCGTGCAGGCTACACCACGCAAACGTTAGAGGAAAAGGCACGATGACGTGGGAGAGGTCCAAAACCCCCGATATCCTTGCGGCGAGTACGCGAATACCGCGAGGATCCACGCACTCTTTGGCGCGTCGATCCACGCAAAGCCAGCGGATCAGATCCGCGCGAATCTGGCGATGCTGGTTCCATGAGTTCGGGTTATTGGTGCGCTCGTTGATGGCAAGAGTTGGCCCGCAGGTTGCCTCTGTGCCACTTGCTGCGGCGCGGGACAGGTTTATCTCGGCCTCGGTCAAGCCGGAATAGCGCGTTCGGAGGAGCGATTCCAAGTCAAGCACGTACCGATTTTACGCGCTTTGACCACCACTTTTGGGCTGGGCGAGTAGCCCAGTCCATTACTGTTGCCTTGTCTGGAGAGCCTCAGTACCACACTCCGCCTGGGGGAGGATTTCAAGAAGGCGGGTGCGGCCGCGCTGCTTCACTTCATCGGCCAGTTGTTGCATGGATTCCGGCGTGATGGCACGTCCTTCGCCGCGAGCCAGAGAGGCCTCTGCCGTCTCAACGGCAGCAAGAATCTCGGCGCGGGTGCGCTCCCTTTCTCCCCACAGCAACAATGCTTCCTTCACGGCGTCCTCGGGGCGATGAAACGGCCCGTCTCAATGGCGTGGCGGATGAACGCTTCCTGATCGGGAGTCAAATGGACTTCCATAAGCACGAGGGTAAGAGGCGAGGAATACAGTGTCAAGCACTGCGTATTGCTGCGGCCTGACCATGGTTTTTCGCTCAGTCCCCTGCCACTGCCCGCCGAGAATTCCGGTTCCTTCTCTTCTCCTCAATCAGCCGTACCTCCAGACGTGCACCCAAGGCCTGCGCTAGACGGATCAGCGTATCAAGTTGGACATTGGCGGGCCCGCTCTCAATCCGGGAGACCTTAGGGGCGCTCATCCGGGCACGAGCAGCAAGCTGAGTCTGGTTCAAGCGGTGCTTAGCGCGCAGGCTGGCGATCTGCACGCCGATGTCCAGGCTGGCCAGTTCTTTCTCCACCAACTCACGCATGTCCGAATCTTCTATCTGGGTACGGTAGTAGCGCTCGAATCGATTCACTAGGTTCTCCTTCTCCTCATTTGCTCGTTGTGACTGGCCAGTCGCTGTTCCGCTTGGCGCAGTTCGGATGCTTCCAGTTTCGCGGTTCGCTTCACAAATCCATGTAACAGAATGAACACCCTTCTCGCGTCTGCGAAGTAAAGAATCCTGATCTTGTCCTTCCCATACTGGGTGCGCAGTTCACGAATCCTTCCCGAGACCTGGGATGAGTATGGAAAGGGCAAACTTGGACCACGCACCTTGAGGACCTGTATGAGTGCCAAAACCTTCGCGCGCGCTTCGGCCTGGAGCGAGTCCAGGAACTGTTCGACGGGAGCTCTGCCATCGGGTTCCTGGTAGAAGTCAATCGTCCAATCCACCTATATATGGTATACCATTAAAGGTATTCCTGGCAAGATAGCCGGCGGCCCATTCAATGGGTCATTTGGCCCATAATGCTGATAGCATGGACATCATGACGCCAAAGCAATTGGGCTGGTTGCCCGGACGGTCGTAATCTAGGTCAATATCTATCATGGTCACCCTCCACGACATTCGCGAAGCTCAAGCCCGCCTGCGGGGCATTGCGGTCCGCACCCAGCTTATCGAAGCAGTATTCCCTCTGCCCACGTCCGCTCCCGATGACCGCAGGCTTTTCCTCAAGCCGGAGAACCTGCAACCCATCGGAGCGTTCAAACTCCGCGGGGCCTACAACAAGATTGCCTCGCTCAGCAAAGAGGAACGGTCCCGTGGCGTCATCACCTACTCCAGCGGAAATCATGGCCAGGGCGTTGCCTATGCCGCGCGGGCGTTGGGCGCGACCGCAGTCGTGGTCATGCCCAGCGATGCACCCGCGACCAAGCGTGAAGCCACAAAAGCCCTTGGTGCGGAGATCGTTCTAGTAGGGCCGGGAAGCGTGGAACGTCAGCAGCGGGCCGAAGAACTAGCCGAGCGCCAAGGCTACGCCATTGTTCCGCCCTTCAATGACGAGAAAATCATCGCCGGACAGGGCACCATCGGCTTGGAGATTCTGGAAGACCTCCCAATCGTCGAGACGGTTCTCGTCCCAGTGGGCGGAGGAGGCATGATCAGCGGCGTCGCCGCCGCCATCAAACTCAGCAAACCGTCCATCAACATCATCGGGGTCGAGCCCGAGCTTGCGGCCGACGCGCAAGCCAGCTTCCGCGCAGGAAGGATTACCGAATCCTCTGCCGAACTGGCAACCCGCACCATCGCCGATGGCCTGCGCAGCCAAAGTATCGGCCCCATCAATTTTGAACACATCCGCGCGTACGTGGACGACATCATAACTGTCAGCGAGCTCGAGATCCGGCAAGCCATACGGCTTTTGGCCACCGATCCCAGGACTGTCGCGGAACCGAGCGGCGCGGTGGCCGTGGCTGGATTCCTGTTTCACCGCGAGCAGCTACCCAAAGCCCGGCTGCATGTCGCGGTCATCAGTGGCGGAAATATCGATCCGCAAATGCTGGAAGAAATCAAACAAACCGCCGCCGTAGACACCGTAGAAACGTAGATATATGACCCTGAAGTCCGCACTTGCCTTACTGACCATACTGTTCGCCGGCGCGCTGCCATCGGCCGCCATCATCCGTGGCGCCATGATGCGCGTGGCCACCATCTACGTTGCGCCGGACACCACTTCTGCCAAGTTGGCCGAGGTCGAACGTGGCCGCGAGGTGGTCGTCATTCAAACCAGCCGCGACTGGATCAACGTCGAAGCCCAACTCACCGAAGAGCGCGTCGTTACCGGCTGGATCCTCGAAAAGGGCGTGGTGCAGGCGTCCACTCCCAACGGCGACAGAATTCTGTTCGGCGAGGCAGTGGACTCCGAAGACCAGGCCAGCCAACGGCATGGCCGCCGTGGCGCCGCCCAGGATGCCCTCCGCCTCTACTACGAAATTTCCCAACTCTTTCCCACCTCGCCGATTGCCGGCGAGGCCATGTACCGTTCTGCCGACATCCGCTGGCAAATCGAGAAGGCGGACGTCATGACGCGCCCCTCCGCGCGCGAAAAGGAGGCCTTCCTGCGTGAGGGTATGAACGAAAATTACTTCGACGAAGTGATGAAGAAATTTAAGGGAACCAAATGGGCCGACCTCGCCGCCTTCCATTTGATCGACAACAAGCTGTGCGGCGATTGGCAGGGCACTTCCAAATGTCCCGAAAAAGAAGCTGAAATGTACGAAAAGTATGCCAAAGAGCGTCCCAACTCCCCGGCTGTGGCCGAGGCCCTCTACGACGCCGCCTGGCGGCAGTCGGCGCTGATCGAGATCTACAAAACTGAAGACCAAGCCAAGAAGTCCGAGGAATCCCGCGCCAAGGCGATCGCGCTGGCAGAAAGAGCCTCGCAGGCATCGCAGGGCGACTGGGCCGCCCGCGCCCAGCGCCTGCTCTATCTCATCCAGCAAGGCGTGCCCACCTATGGCAACGCTGAGCAGTGAGGTGTTTCGCACTCCGCCCAGGTCAGGACATGGTCGCAGCCAGTACCAAAGCTGGCAGCCATTCTGCCACCAATTTTCTGAGATACTCTTAGCACCTTTTCCGCAAATGAGGATAAGCCTTGCCAATCTATCAAGCTGTGGTTCTGGCCATCATTCAGGGTCTCGCAGAATTCATCCCCGTTTCCAGTTCTGGCCACCTGATCATCGTGCGCCGGCTGCTCGGCTGGAACGAGCTTTCACCAGCCCATGAGCTCACCTTCGACGTCGCTCTGCACTTTGGCACCTTGCTCTCCGTCCTGTTTTATTTTCGACGCACCTGGATTCAAATCATTCGCGCCGCCCTGGGCGGCAAAGTAGTGCGATTCTCCGAAGCAGGCAACGCCGCGCAGGACCTCACGCCCGCCGAACAACGCGAAGAACGCATGCTGCTCTGGTTTCTGGCCATCGCCACCATCCCTGGCGCTATCGCAGGCAAATTGCTGGAACACTCGGCCGAAGACTACTTCCGCGAGCATATCTATTTGATCGCTGGCGCTCTGATCGCGGTAGCCCTCGTAATGTGGTGGGGCGAGAAAATCGGCCAGCTCAAGAAGCCGCTGACTGGCGTCAGCTTTGCCGATTCCCTCATCATCGGCTGTGCTCAGGCGGCCGCACTGGTTCCTGGCGTGTCACGCTCGGGTGCGACCATCACTGCGGGCCTGTTCCGCAACATGACCCGCGACGCCGCTGTGCGATTCAGTTTCCTGCTTTCCACCCCCATCATCGCTGGCGCAGCTTTGCTCAAGGCACACGAACTGAGGAAAGAAGGGCTCCCGCCGGGCATGCACGCGCCGTTTCTCGTGGGCGTGATCGTTTCCGCCATTGTCGGCTACGGCGCCATCGCCTGGCTCATCCGCTATCTGCAATCGAACAGCCTCAAGGTATTCATCGTTTACCGCATTGTCGCGGGCATCATCGTCATCGGGCTGGCAATTGCCTGGCATCTGCAATAGTCCGGCAGGCCCGCTTCGGGTAGGTGTCCTCCCTGCCCACCACCGCAGGTTGTGTTTGTCATTCTGGGTACCGGAGGAAAATCCACGGTTGTACCCCGCCCCGCTTCTTGTCATAATCAAAGAGCTCTGGCGTAGTCGCATCGCAGGTTTCGTTGTGTCTCTGCGTGACGAAATACGCCCATGAAGTATTTCAACCAGCTGTTCACGCCCACCAACAACCGGCGGCTCAATGAGCTGATCGGCTTCCTGTTGTGCGTCTCCGCGCTTCTCCTGTTTCTTGCCCTGGCGTCTTATTCGCCGCTAGACCCATCTCTGAACAGCGCTTCCGTGTTGACCGGCTCCCGCGCCGCCCGCAATTGGGTCGGAATGGTCGGGGCTCTGTTTTCCGACTTGATTCTGCAAGCTTTCGGTATCGGGGCATTTCTGCTCCCGATCTTTCTCGGTGTGTTGGGTCAGCGCTGGTTCCGCTCCCGCAAGATTGCTTCTCCCCTGGCCAAGTTCCTGGGAGCAACCTGGATGTTGATTTTTCTTCCGGCTATGCTGGCCCTGCTCCCCGGCCATCTGCGCTGGATGGGTGCCATCCCTCTGGAAGGCTTATTGGGCCGCATAGTCGGCGATTTTCTCATCCATTATTTCAATCCCGCCGGCGCTTATATTGTTTGCGCCACGGTTCTGGCCGTTGCCCTTTATCTTTCGACTGCCTTCTCGTTCTCCGCGTTGCAGGTGTGGGCGCCCACCCGCTTTGCCTTTGTGGTTGCCCTTTTGAATCGCTGGAGGGACTGGCAGGAAGAGCGCGCCAAGCGGCGCATGCAGAGAGATCTGGAAAAACGCCGCGCCTCTCCCAAGCCGGTGATTACCACCCAGATGTTCCCGGCGCGGCCGCCCGCTCCGCCACCAGTTCCTGCTAGAGCCACGGAGCCGGTGCGAACCGGCATCGACCGCACCTTTGCCGAGGAACGCGAGCTGCCCACGCAGCCCATCGAGCCCATGATCGCCGCTCCCGAAGTCACCGAGCGTGCCGATAGCGCCCAGAAGCCAAAGACCACGCTGCCCCGCATTGCCGGTGGCTTTAAGCTGCCGCCCAGTTCCCTGCTGCACCGGCCCGATGAACAGCAAGCCATTGACGCCGATGAACTCAAGATCCTGGCCCATGTACTCACCGAGAAATACGCTGAGTTCGATGTCACCGGCCAAGTCACGCAGATCAATCCCGGCCCCGTGGTCACCACTTTTGAGTTCAAGCCCGAGGCGGGCATTAAATACAGCCGCATCACCAACCTCACCGACGATCTCTGCCTGGCCATGAAAGCCGAAAGCATCCTGATTGAACGCATGGCGGGCAAATCCACCGTCGGAATTCAAGTCCCCAACCGCGACCGCGAAATCATCTGGCTGCGGGAAAACATCGAGTCGCAGGAGTTTATCGGCTCCAAATCCAAACTCACATTGGCCCTGGGCAAGGACATCAATGGCCGTATCGTCACCGCCGACCTCAATGCCATGCCGCACCTGCTGATCGCGGGGTCTACCGGTACCGGTAAGAGCGTGGCCATCAACGCCATGATCATGTCCATATTGTATAAGTCCACGCCCGAGCAAGTGCGCCTGATCCTGGTCGATCCCAAGCGGCTTGAACTCGGCAACTACGACGGCGTGCCGCACCTCTATACACCCATCATCACCGAGCCTAAGCTGGCCGCCAACGCGCTCCGCAATGCGGTGCGCGAGATGGAACGCCGACTGAAGCTCCTGGCCGAAAAAGGCGTCCGCAACATTGACCAGTACAACAAGCTGTTTGATGAAAACGGGACTCCCAGCTTGTTCGGCGACAACGCAGACGAACGTCCGCTGCCCTACATTGTCATCATCATTGACGAGTTGGCCGATCTGATGATGCTCGATTCCGGCAACGTGGAAGAGTCGATCACCCGCCTGGCGCAAATGGCCCGCGCTGTCGGCATTCATCTGGTGCTGGCCACACAGCGGCCGTCGGTTGACGTCATTACTGGATTGATCAAGGCAAACTTCCCCGCGCGCATCTCTTTCCGCGTGGCCACCAAGGTTGACTCTCGCACCATTCTCGACGCCAACGGCGCCGAGGCTCTGCTGGGCCGTGGCGACATGCTCTACCTGCCCGCGGGCACCGCGCGCCTGCACCGGCTCCACGCTCCTTTCGTTACGGAAAAGGAAATCGCCGCCGTGGTGGAATTCTGGCGCTCTCAGGGCACGGCTGAATACCAGGAGCAATTCCTGCAAGCCCCGCAGCAAGAGCGTGGGATCGGCGCTGGCGACGAAGACGGAGAAGACGGCGAGATCGAGCACGATCCGCTTTACGAAGATGCCGTCAAGCTGGTGGTGGAGTTCGGCAAGGCCTCTACTTCCCTGCTGCAAAGGCGTCTCCGCATCGGCTACGGTCGCGCCGCCCACTTGATCGACCTGATGGAGCGCGACGGCATCGTTGGCGCCGCCGATGGCCCCAAGCCCCGCGAAGTGCTGAAGCGTCCTACTTGGCTTGCGGAAGTGGAAGAGTCGCTAAGATAGGCTCATCCGGAAGCATCCTCCACCTTGCGAAGAGTTCACGTCTCTGACGTTACGCTCTCGTATGGTTGGGACGACTGCGATATACGGTTTCGCCGCCAGGCGCGCAGGTTCCATCCGTACAAGACCATGCAGAACAAGTTCGCCGGGATGAAGCCCAACTGCTCAGTTCGAAGACCAATCACACAGATGATAGCGCTGTTCACTCCCGCCAGAATCCACCCTTTCCAGCAACCCCTTCCTACCAGGATGGTTGAGACGACAGTCAACACGCACGACACGTAGTCGAGCCTAAGCACAGCAAAACACCTCCAGGATTATTCTGCCCGGAAGCCCTCCTTCGTTCTGTGATCTCATCCCCTTCTCGACGTAACGATGGTAACTGTCCTTCAGTGCTTTAGAATCGAACGTGAACCGGGAGCTGCCATGAAAACCCTCACCGAATACCTAAACTTCCACACCAAGACCCATCGCGCCTACGTCCACATCACGCCACAAATTGAGACCGCGGTAAAGAAGAGCGGAGTGCAAGAAGGCATGGTTCTGGTCTCCGCTATGCACATCACCGCGGGAGTTTACGTGAACGACAACGAACCCGGCTTAATCGAGGACATTGACCGCTGGCTGGAAAAACTCGCGCCGTTTGACAAGAACTACCAGCATCATCAAACCGGGGAGGACAACGGCGATTCCCATCTAAAGGCGCTGCTTATCCACCACGAAGTCATCGTCCCCATCACCGCGGGCAAGCTCGACCTCGGCACCTGGCAGCGCATCTTCTATGCGGAATTCGACGGCCAGCGCGATAAGCGGGTCATCGTGAAGGTTATGGGCGAGTAGCTATTTTTCCACTGTGAACACCACCGAACCCATGGGGCTGATCACGGGTGTGTTCCCGCCAGAAATGGTATTCGCCTGAACTGTGGCAATATCCCCTGAACTCGAGTAGGCATAAAGAATATGCCGTCCAGTCGCCAGCGTCGGCAGCTTCACTTTCGCGTACGAGGTAGTGTTGTTCTCGGCCGTCAACGTGGCCGCCGTCCATGCCCCCTGCCACCCGTCCACCTGATAAAACGCCTGCTTTGGCACCAGAGCAGCGGCGTTTTGCGAGAAGTTGCTGGTAGCGGCAATCAGAAAGCTGGGCGTCGTGTTGTGCGTCCGGAACAGCGGCGTGGTCGCGATGGTCATACTGTCCTTCACCCCCTGCGCTGCCATCGCAATGGGAACCTCTGTCTCCCCGGTAAAGTCGGAACTGGGGAACCACAGCGTGGTATAGCTCTGCCCGGCTCCGGCCAGCAGACCGGTGCTGAGGTCCACAGCCAGGGCGTGGGCCGCATCGTCGTATGCGCTGGGAGGCAGGCCAGAGACTGCGTTGGTCAGGCCATCAATAACCGCAACCACAGACGTGCTCGTTCCGCGATCACTACCAACGTATATTTTGTTGATGAGCGGGTTCACCTTGACGTCCACTGCGTCGGTGATGTCTGCCCCCGACAGATCCGAGAGCAGCGCATTGGTCGCCCCGCTGTAGATAACGACATGGCCGGTGCCCGCGCTGTCCATTCCCAAGTAATAATTTCCGGTAACCGGGTTCACACAAATCGACTCGAAGGTATAGTTAGGAAGCGTTACGCTGCTGACCACGGAATTCTTACTGGTATCGATTACGTAGAGCAGCGACCCTGTCACCACCACATAAAGGCGGCTATCGACCGGGTTAAACGCCGCGCCCAGGATTTGACCCGTCAGTGGAATGGTGGCCACTACCGATCCTGCCGCGGGATCGATCACGGTCACCGGATTCGACGCCGAATACACCAGATTCTTCGCGGAATCAACGAAAACCAAGGCCGCCCCGGAGCTAGTAGTCGCAACCGTCTTCAGCAGCGCACCCGTCGAGCCATCCATCACAAAAATATTATTGCTGAAATAGTCCCAGGCAATAATTTCATTCGCTGCGTAATCAGTCGTCAAACTTCGGATGTTGGCATTTGGGGGAAGACTGCTAAGCTGCGTGGCCACGTCGGTGGTCCCGTCCACAGAATAGAAAAGAGCCGGGCCATCCGCCACGTAGATCTTGTTGGTCGCGGAATCGACCGTCAAAACCTCCGAATAACCGCTGCTCAAAGGAATCGTCGTGACCCCTGCACTATCCTGACCCAGTCCATTGGCCCCCGCCCCCGCCTGCGCCTCATTGATGGCAAACAGATTGCCCAGGCGCAAAGTGTAGGTAATTCCAGTCGCCGGATTCACGTCAATGGAGTCGTTTCCAAGATTAAAACCCTGAAAGTTCGCCTCATACGCGGGAACAGTTTCTCCCGGCGTAACATCGAAAACACTCACCGTACTGTCATAATTGTTGGTGGTGAAAGCCCGGTTGGTCAGCGGATCGAACAGGATTTCCGTTGGCCCCAGGCCCGAAATCAAGTGGTGGAGATTGCTTAGAAATCCCGGAGTAAGAAAATCGATGATGTACACCACATCGCCTGCTGGGTTGCCCGTTGGGTAGGTTACACCGATCTGATTTGTGGCCGGGTTCACCGTCAGGGCCCGCGCCTGAGTGAGGTCCACATGATAAAAACTGCCCAGCGTGAACAGGCCCTGTCCGAGTGCAAACCAGATGTTTCCGTCACCAGTATCGTCGATGAAAAAAGCTCCGAGGCCGCCGGCATCGTATGCGGACGCAATCGCGTCCTGATCGCCGTCGCCCACCTCCTCGTATACTGAGTATCCGTTGTCTGCGTAGACTACGGTGACCGTGTTCGTCGAAGGGCTCGTCGAGACCGAGACGTTCGTAATCGGATCCACCGAAATCGAGGTCATTCCCCCGGGAAGATTCCCCACGGTCGTCGCGATCTGATTCTTGGTTCCGTCGATCACCACCTCCGACCCGCTGGAATCCAAATAACAAGCCACAAACACTGCATGGGTCGCCAGGTTCACCGCCATCGCCGCAGGATGCATCCCCATGGCCAGCGTGCTCAAGAGCTTGCCAGTGGTCGCATTGTAAATCTCGACCTGGTCTCGCGCCTGGTCCGCGATGTAAACCTGGCTCAGGACCGTATCCACCACCATCCCCACCGGCATGCCGCCAATCTTCAAGGTACCCACAACTTTGGTTCCCTGAATCGCCGTGACCGTTCCCCCGTTGACGCTGGCCACATACACCAGATTCGCCGCCGGATTCGCAGCGATGGATGACGGCCCCGCCGCGACCTTCACCACCGCCTTGACCATCAAGCTTTCCGAGTCAATCACCGACACCGTGTTGTCGCCGGTATTCACCACGTACACGCTATGCGTCGTCGGGTCGATGACCATGGGACCGGGGGCTTTCCCTACGGGAATGGTGGCCAGGGGACCGACTGCCCACAAGGCAGTTGGCAAAAGTACAGAGAGGAGCAAGGCAAGAATCACACGGGACTGGGGTCGTCCGGCCACGGTCGGCATAACAAGAACCTTTCTGGAGGCGCGATTGTGGTATCAACTCTCGACCCAGGACGGCAAGCTGCGCTTGGTCGGAGACTTCCCTTATGCCTCGAAAGCGGGAGCTATTCTACCTCGGTTGCGCTCGCAGGCGAAGTGGGTAAAGACTTTCATCTTAAGCGCATCGAGTTGATCCTTGATCCGGCGCTCGGGGGGCAGAACCGGCCGCTTACTGCTGAAAACTCTCTATCGTGGCATCCGCATTCGTGAACAGAGAGATAAACTCTGTCGGCGATACCATGTAGAAAATCTCCGTCTGAATGCCGCCTACCGTGATTGTGCCCCTGCTGGTGCCGGTAGGCAGAGAATAGGTTCCGCTGGTATCCAGGTTCTGCCCCAACCCGCCACTGGTGCTGCTGTCGGTGGTGAAGTTCACGGCGCTGACTCCATCCGCCACTTCGATGTCCACCTGAGTGCCTGCACTTGGCAGCACCGTCGCAATCGAACCTCCGGCATACGTTCCTGACAAAGATGCGGTCGTGAACGGTCCCGATTGATTCTCCATGAACCCGAAGGTGACGTTGGCATCGGTGCCCATTACAAACGCCTGATTCGTGCTCACCATGTAAAGCACGCTCTCCGCGCACGCCGGTCCGGAATAGCTAAGAGTCGTGCGTCCGGTTGACGTGCCAATGCTGCTGTAGCTTCCAGTGCAAGACGGCGATGACAACGTGCCCCTCAGATTCTCGTTGGTGTTCCCGGTATTCTCGTCGGTGTTCACCGTGAAGTTCCCGCCTCCATCACCGCTAAACAGTCCTACCTGACTCTGCCCTACCGCGCTGGCTCCCGAGCCGCTAATGGCGCTCGTCTGCAGCACGCTGGTGCCACTCAACGCAGACGCACCAAAAGATCTCGGCTGCTGCAACATCGATCCGCTGACCTGCCCTGCCACCTGGTCGATCTCCATCAGCAGCAGTTGCGTCGCCGACACTATATAAAAGCTGTAACTTGTGGTTCCCTGTCCCGCAATGCTGATCGTCGCCGTCCCTCGTCCAGTGGTTGAATCGATGCCCGTATAGGTTCCGGTAAAGGCAACATTCTGCGTCACGCCGGCGTCGTTCGAGTCCAGCAAACCGTTGGTGAAATGGCTGACGCCATCCGCTTGCATCGCACCTGCCAGAGCATACCGGGCACCCGCCGCATCTGCCCCGGAAAATCCGAAAGCATAGTTGCCGAGAATCTGTGCCGCAGAAAAGGCGCTGGGACTCTGTTGCAACAGCACGCCGGAGTTACGTGTGCCCGTTCCCGTCTTATCGTCGAATTCGATGATCTTGGCATTGCCATTCGGCAGCACCGCCATAGCGAAGGTGCGAACTCCGCTGAGCGGGACGGTAAGCGCCATGGTTCCCAAATTGTTAGCGCCGATGGAATAGGTTCCGGTGAACGTCAGGCCGACTTGCGGACCACTGGGGTCATTCGTATCCATGATCCCGCTGACAATGTTGCCGGCCCCGTCGGCCACAAAACTCCCTGCCGCCAGAAACTGTCCGTTGGGACTAAAGCCGCTTACCAGGAAGGCATAGTTGCCATTCAGTTCGGCGTTGTTTGCGGTGCTGGGATTGATGGTGATGCTTAAGCCCGCGCTCGCGGTTTGCGGCGTCGGGGTGGTCGAGTCGGTCACCTGTACGGTGAAATTCGACGTCCCCGCGGTCGTGGGGATGCCCGAGATCACCGCGCCAGTCAAGGAGAGTCCGGCGGGCAAGCTGCCTGCCGTGATTGCCCAGGTGTATGGCGTTTTGCCGCTGGCTGCTTGCAACGTCTGACTATAGCTCGCACCCACCGTGCCGGCGGACAGTGACCGCGTAGCCACCGTCAGCGGCGGTGCTGGATTGATGGTGATGCTGAGCGACTGACTCGCCACCGTCCCGCTCGAGTCGGTAACTTGCAGGGTGAATGTGGAAGTGCCCAGCGCCGTGGGCGTGCCCGAAATGACGATCGAATCCGCGGTACTCGAGGACAAGGTCAACCCCGCAGGAAGGTTTCCCGACGTTTGTACCCAGGTGAAGGTTCCGGTCGCGCCGCCCGCGTCGACCACGCCGAAGTAAGGAACTCCCAGCGCTCCCACCGGAAGCGAGGTGGTGGTGATCGACAGCACGGAGTCGACCGTGATCGACAAGGCTGCCGTAATACTGGTATTCGCGACCGATGTTGCCGTCACCGACGCCGTGGTGTCAGCGGCCAAGCTGGCCGGCGCTTGGTACGTCACCGAAGTCTTGGTCGGATTAACCAGTGTGCCGCCGCCCGAAAGACTCCAGGTAACCCCTTCGTTGCTCGGATCGTTGGCCACCGCCGCGGCGATGGCCTGGAGCTGCCCCTGATTAATCGTAACCGCAGATGTGCTGGCGGGGGTAAGCGTAATGGTAAGCGCGGAGTTCGATGAACACCCGGACCACGCCAGCGCGCAGGCCAAGCCTGTCACCGCTAAGAGCCCTCGAAGTCTGAATTTTCCCACGGCCTTCCTTCTCACTTGGCAGAAAGTCTGATGGTATAGATGCGCATACCGCAAACGACGGCAGCCAACCCAGGTCGCGGAAGATGGCAGAGAAGCCGACCCCACCGGCAAGCATGCACCCGCAGGCGCACCCTGACTCCTGCTGCAATCCGCTAGAACGAGAATAACACTTGCAAGTCAATCCGGCGATTGGCTCCAGCCGAAGAATATGGCCCACCCGCCAGCGCATTGGACTGATCGAACAGAGGGGAGCTAAGGCTTCCCACCGGCGGAGCCAGATTCACGCGGTTCAACACGTTCCTCGCCGATACCGTGAACGTCAGGTTGTAGCGCCGGTCCGTGGTCGCCCCCCCGCCAAACATTCCTCCACCACCGCCTCCGCTAAGTCCCCTGCCACCCAAGCCGCCTCCTGGCCCACCGCCGCCGCGGCCGCCGCGCCCTCCACCACCAGAATCAGTCGTTCCGCCCTTGGTTTCTTTCCCAAAACCAAAAGTCTTGCTCAACCGCAAGTTTAAAGTGAACAGCGTCGGCCCGGTGCCCGAGTTCACCGGAACGATGGCTTCGCCTGCTGTCGGCAGAGTATTGAAAGTACCCAGCGGTGTGCACAGGATCGACGACGTCTGCATCGTAGTGTGGGGGCAGGTAGCCGTTGAAACAATCCCCGGACGGTCGTTGAATATCGAGTCTCCGTTCAGGTCCTGACCCGCGGTGATATCGAACGGCGAACCCGAAGTGACCAGCATAAACGGACTCAGGCGAATTGCGTATGGAAACGAAAAGGTACCGGCGATCAGACCGCGGTGCCGCACGTCGAACGACGACCGGCCATAATCGGCCATGGGATCGTACTGGTTCGTCAGGAAGTTCGCGCCGTTCCCGCCCCCTCCCGACCCCAGATCGCCATTCGAGTAGTTCAAGCTATAGAATCCGAAAAGCGAAACCTTCGTCCCCAGGCTGATCCGGGCATTCGCGATCAGTTGGTTCTGCCGGAAGATTCCCTCCGAGTCATATTGGTAGATATTCTCCGCGCCCCCCAACGGTCGCAGAATTGGATTATCGGGAGGAAAAGTTCCCGGCAGTGGCGCGTTGATGTTGCGCAGAAACAACTGGTGCTCACCCCGCGAATTCAGGTAGGTGATGGCGGTAGTTCCCCGCTTGCCCAATTGACGTTCGATGCTGACCGCGGATTGCCAGGTCTGCGGAGCCCGCAGCGTCGGCGAAATCTGGTAAATCGTCGGTGAAACTTGGGCATTGGCACCCGGCAGAGTAGGAACATTAGGATAGGAATTTGGACTTACCACCAATATCTGCTGCTGCGTCACCCCGTTCAGGCGCTCCGCTTGCAGTACCGAGGATGAAGCAAATCGGTCATAGAATAACCCCGATCCCACCCTCAGCACTGTCTTGGGCGAGGGATTCTTCCCTCTCCCCAATCCCCAGGCAAACGCCAATCGCGGGGCCCAGTCGCCGTGATCGTGAATATCATTCTGCATCTCAAAGCGCAGACCGTAGCTCAACGTCATATTGGGCCGGATGCGCCAGTCATCCAGCGCATACAAACCTGCATCTACCAGCGTAACCTCGCTCAGTGCCTGCCCCGTGGTAATCGAAAACTGACTGGCGCCGCAGTCCAGAGTCGGATTCGCCGAAGTTGCCGCGCACGCCGCCCGGCTCTGGACGGGCGTTAGGCCATTTTGCAGTCCAATCGCAGTGGTCTGAAATGCGACAATCGAGGGAAAGGTATACGTCCCGTTGAAATTTGAATTCGAGCTGTTCGAGTCGGTCGCGGCCCTTAGCCGTCCGCCGAACTTGATCAGGTGATTGCCGTGCACGATTGACGTATAGTTCTGCAACTCATAGCGGTTCTGATTGTCGGCAAACTTCCCCGACGAATTGCCGCCATCGGTAAATGCGCCCACCACCGAAACGGTCGGAGCCGTACTGAGGGCCGACTGATTGGTCTCATCGCGCACGAATTGAAATCTTGTCTCGTTCACGACCTTCGTGTTCACGATCTGAGTGTCGCTAACCTGGAACGTATGCTCGATCTGTGTGGAGTCATACCCCTGGGATGCCAGTGAGAATTGTCCGATCCCGTCGTCGGTGTCAGTATTGCGAAAGAACTGGTAGCGCGCCGTCAGGGTATTGTTTTTGCTGATCTGGTAATCGATCCGCGGTCCCAGGTTCAGGCGGCCGCGCGGGTTCGGAACTGCTTCGGTAAACTGCACCGGATTGAAATTTGGATCCAATATGGTCGCATTCACAATATTGGAATCGTCAATGTTCCTCCCCTCGATGGTGAAAAAGAACGATGCCTTCTTGCTCAGCGGCCCGCCAATGCTCGCGTTGTAGAGTAGGGAATGGTAGGCTGGCACCTGCGTCACGAAAGGATTCAGCGAGTTGAACGCCGAGTCATTGCCATCCACCATGACTTGGCCGTGAAACTTGTCCGTGCCCGGCTTGGTGAAGATTTCGATCCGCCCGTAGCCCAGTTTGTCGTACTCCGAGGAAAACGGATTCTGGTTGATGCGGATCTCGCGTATCGAAGCCTTGGGCGGAAGTTGCCCCGCAGTGAAACCGTCAATGTAGATTTGCCCGCCATTAGGACCGGCGGACGGCCCAGCCAGCGCCTGCAAGTCCTGTAGCAACTCATCCGGATCGTCCGGCAGCGCTTCGAGGTCCTTACCCTTGATAACAATCGCGCTGGCATTATTCGAGGATTCGGTGCTGACGGTCGCGCCCTCCTCTTGCACTTCGACCTTTTCCGGTCTCACGGCAATCTCCAGCGCCACGTCGACCTGCTTCGCCTGCCCGGCGGCCACAGTTACTGCTTGCCCCGTCGATTTCGAGAAACCCTTGGCTTCCGCATTCACCGTATAACTGCCAGCTGCCAGGCCTTTGATTTCATAATTCCCCTGGTTATCTGTGACCGCATGGCCCGCTGGTCCGCTGGCGGGCGCTGCCGTTACCGTGGCCCCCGGAATCACCGCCCCCGAGGGATCGGTCACGTGCCCATGCAGGCTGCTATCTTGTGCCAACAAATGACACGGCGCCATTACCATCCACAAAAATACCGCCCCACTCACTCCCCGTACACTGCCAACTTTCATTGAGACTCCGAACCATCGCCAACTTCGCCAAACCGAGCCCACATCATGGATTCCCACCGCCCGCCGCCTCACCCCCGGCCCCGCTCAGGTTCCACGGGGATAACAACATCGCAGCCTGCCCACCCTTGGGCGACGCCGTCAAAATCGGCTCTACCCCGGTAAGCAGAGTGATCGCGGTTGGCGAATTGGTTGTCGTACCTTCCGTCGCCACAATCATCACGGCAGCGCCCTTCTGCAAGTCAGCAATCGTCACTGCCGGCAACCGGCCCAGCATTTGCTGGAAGTCTCCACGCCCGCGCTGCCCGCCATTCCCGCCACCAGCCACGCCTTCGCCCGGTCTGGTTGCTGAGGACGACGCCGGCGTCTGACCTGAAGGCTGATCCTCCGCCGATCCGCCCTTCAGCCGCATCGCAATCCGCTGCGCCATCATCGCGGGCAGCTCCCGTAGTTGCGAATCCGTGCCGATCTTCAGCGTCACAGGTTTCTTGGTGGCCAGATCCATCACGTTGATTTCCTGTTTGGATGCATCCGTCGAGATCACAGTCCCCGCAACGTTGCGAAATGCTCCCGACACAATCTCTTCTGCCGCCAGTTCACTGCCGTCGGCGTTCTTCGTGCCTCGCGCGCGCAGTTGGTCGCCTGTCTTGATCTGATCCAGCGTGCCCGGCTTGGCATCGTCGAATTTCACTGAGTCGGGAGCATAGCGACGCACTACCGTTTCCTTCGCAACATGCACCGTCGCCGCCTTGCTACCGCCCAAGGTCGAAATCGAAATCGTGACGTTCCCATTAGCCGCGTCAACCGCCGTGACCAGCCCACCAATTCCACGTTTCTGCCAATCATCGCGCTCCTGCTGCTGTTTAGACGCAATGTCAGCCGCCTTCATCACAATGACGACCGTCGCGAGCACCGAGCCGCCATCGCTCGACGCCGTTCCCCGCGCCAGTATCCGATCGCCGACTTGCACGTCTTGCAACCGGGCCGGGATTGCGCCCTTCAAGTCTTTTTGCCCGGGAGCGGTACGCACCATCCTCGTGGACTCTCCCACCACCACATTCACCGCTGCTCCCGCGTCCGTGGTCAGCGTGATGGCATTCCCTGCGATAGCTTTCACCGTCCCCACCGGCTTTACGATCGCCGCCGCCGGCTGCTGGGCGAAGCCGTTCCCAGCCCACGCCAATACTGCCAAGCCAACCACCAACACATTTTTCCGCATCGACGCCGGTCCTCAATGTAAGAGCGCAGGACTCCACGCTCCCACTCAAATCGACATTACGCCCGAACCCATTAGGATATTCGACCACGAGCCGAGACGGGTAGTAGTAAAGAAACGTCAACCAACTGTAAAGTTTGTTGCGCGGAACCCAAAACACCCAAACTACAGTAGGATTGTGGGATCAAGAAACAGTGCCCCGTCAGTCTCACAAGAACAAAGGAGACGGAAAGATGATTACGACAGCCATCTTGTATCGCTGCCTGAGAGTTGCCCTGAGCGGGTTCCTCATGGCAGGAACGGTGTTTCTCTTCGCGGGAGCTGCTTCCGCCCAGGCCAGCCAGTGCGTCAAGGGTAGGATTAACTATGAGGAGTGCTGGGTGGGAGTTCAGGTATCCGGCGGCAGCTTAACCGTTACCCCTTCAGACGTCGCCGTGTACTCCGACACGAAAATCTCGTGGAAGCGAACCGACACCCCGAATCCTCCCGACAAGCCTGATTTTGCCGTGGATTTTGACAGCACCGGATGTACACCGTTCCGTGGAGTCTTTCACTTCGACCAATCGACTCCGGCGCCCATCGCGGATGAACTCCCGCGTTCCCAATTCGAAAGCTGCAAGTACAAGGTCACGGTAGGTAGCCTGACGGCCGCTCCCCAGGTGATCGTCATTGGAGGGCCAAAACACCGCTCCACCTCATGGAGCCGGCGGCACCTCGGAGACTGGTAGCTCTCAGAACAATTTGGAGCGGGAGACGGGGATCGAACCCGTGACATCCAGCTTGGGAAGCTGGCGTTCTACCGCTGAACTACTCCCGCTCGGAAGAACTAAAACGAGGGTACCACCAAGGCGAAGTCGCGGCAACGCACCCCGGTCTCAGGCTTCGGACCTACGTCCACCGGAACCACTTCACCGCCAGCACAAACGAAATCCCTCCCCACAATGCCAGAATCAGCAACCGTCCCGACTGCGCTCCCAGCGTAGCCCCTTCCAGGATCGTCGCCCGCAAAGCATCGTTCAGCGCCGTCAGCGGCAGCGCCTTAATGAACGGCTGAATCGCTGCCGGAAAGCGTTCGTAGGAAAAGAACACACCAGAAAATATCCACATCGGCATCATCACTAGATTGATCAGCCCGCTGACGCTTTCGATCTTCTGCGCCCGGCTGGCCGTCAGCAATCCCAACCCCGCAAAACCCAGCGCGCCGATGGCGCCAATCAGCAGAATCGTCGCAATCGATCCCAGCACCCGCATCTGAAACACCAGCGCGCCGAAACCCAAAAGCATCCCTACTTCTACCGTCATCAGTATCAGCCGGCTGCTGGCCAGGGCCAGAAGAAAATCGCTTCGCCGCATCGGTGTTGCTACAAAGCGCTTCAGCAGCTTGCGCTGGCGCATATCCACCAGAGCGAATCCGATGCCCCACATGGCCGCGTTCATCACGTTCATGCCAATCAGCCCGGGAATCAGAAAATCAATGTAACGCGATCCCGGCTCGCTCACCGCTACATCGACCGTCGAAAAGGGGTCCTGTCGTCCCGCCGCCGTTTGCAGCGCATGATCCACTTGGCTGCGCGCCAATACGCTCTCCGGCCGCCCTGGATCGTAAAAGTACCTGATACCGCGCTTGCCGTCGTCTTCTACCGCGAGCTCATACTTGCCCAGGCGCAGTCCCTTGGCCGCCGTCTCCCGGTCCACCACCTCCGCATGAATCGAGGCTCGCTGCGGTGATTGGCCAAGCAGGCTCATAATCTCCTGCGAACGGAGCCCCACCACCGCCGCCGAGCTCACATCCGCCGGCTTGTTGCGGAAAGCAATCCCTAATCCGAGCGCCAAAAGCAGCGGAAATCCGAACACCCAAAACACCACTTCCGGCTCGCGTCTCAATTCCTTCATCCGCGACGCCAGCAAGTGCCGGTAACCAGCCCACCGCCCGTTGCGCAGGCGAGTCCCGTTCTTTCGCGCTTCCGCCGGATTCTGTTGTCCCTCGCTCATCTCACTGTTCCCGCAAATGCCGTCCCGTCAAGCGCACAAACACATCTTCCAAGCTGGCCTGACGCGTCGTCAGGTGTTGCAGTTGAGACCCGCGCTTCTGCACCGCCTCCAGCAGCGCCGGAATCGTCAAGTGCGGCTCGCGGACATTCAGGCACACCAGCCCGTCATCATTTCGTACCGACTCCACGCTAGGCAACGCCCGCCAGTGCTCGAGTGCCGCTCCGTCGCTCGCGTCCCCGCTCGCCTCAAACTCCACCACGTTGTGTCCGCCCAGCCGATCAATCAAGTCCGGCGGCGTTCCTTCCGCAATCACCTGCCCGTGGTCAATGATGGCCAGCCGGTCACAAAGCCGCTCTGCCTCATCCATGTAATGCGTGGTCAGCAGCACCGTGCCTCCATTCCGCTGAAACCCGCACACAATGTCCCAAAGCTGCCGCCGGCTCTGCGGATCAAGCCCTGTCGTCGGCTCATCCAGAAACAGCACCTTCGGATTTCCCACCAGCGCCGTCGCCACCGCCAGCCGCTGCCGCTGCCCGCCAGAAAGCTTCCCCACCCAGGCGTCAGCTTTTTCTTCCATCTGCAACTCCTCCAACACTTCATCCGACGATCGCGGCTCACTGTAGAAGCTGGCGAACAGCTCAATGGTCTCCCGCACCGTCAATTTCTCCGACAACCGGGTTTCCTGCAGCGAAATGCCCAGCCACTCCCGCAGTTCGCGGGAATTGTCCTTCCATGTCCGGCCCAGAATCGTGACTTCACCCGAAGTCGGCTCCAAGAGTCCTTCAAGAATCTCGATTGTGGTGGTCTTCCCCGCCCCGTTTGGCCCTAGCAGGCCGAAACATTCCCCAGCCTGAATCTCCAGGCTCAACCCGCGCACGGCCTCAACTTTGCCGTCGTAGGTCTTCCGCAGATCGCGGCATTGGATAGCGGCAGCCATGGTGGAATTCTAGCGTAACCCGATTAATGTTTTGTGAATCGCGCCGGAGGGAACCGCAGACTACTCAGTGCACACCCGACACCAGAAAGAGGTCCGACAGTTCCCGCGTAAAGGAATAGCCGTAGGACTTGCCGTCCGCCGTCATGCGTACGCTCACAATCGCCGTGACCCCGTCAGCATCGCTGGGGGCAAAGGTTGCCAGTAGCTCTCTCTTTCCCGTCGCCAGATCGACTCGGTAAACCGGCGCGGAAGTTTTTTCATCCTGATACACAAAGGCCGAATGTCCATCGCCAGACCACGTGATCCAGAGATCATCTGCCAGCCAGCCCGGCACCGGCCTTGGGGCTCCGCCCGCAATCGGATAAATCATGCCCTTTCCCGCCACATCGCGCGCGAACATTAGCTTGCCGTCCGGTGAGACCACGTGAGTTTCGAAGTAATGGGTGCGCACTGAAATCAGAGGCGTAACCGCCCGCGGGGCTCCCTCGACTAAATCCATCACGTACATCCTCCATCCGTGGCCGTCGTCATTGGAAAAATAAACTGCCTTCTGGTCGGGCATAAACCCCATCGCGTTCGATTGCAGCGCCACCGTGGTGTTCAAGAAGCGTACTTCCCCCGCTCCCGTGGGAATCAGCGCCGGATGCGATGTTCCAACCGCTGACGCCTCAAATGCTAAAACCTGAGTACCGTCCGTCGAGATGACCGGTATCGACCATTCGCCCAGCTTGGTTGCCGGTGACCCATCGGCTTTGCGCACGTAGGCCAAACCAGAAGCGCCTGCCGCTGAGCCCCAGTCGTCGAAAACGACCTGCGTGCCATCCGCCGAAAGGTCCCGCAATTCTGCGTAGTCGAGCCAGGAAAGATCACGCTCCTTCGTGTCCTTTGGCCCTCGGAATTGGATCCCGCACCGCCACGACTCTTGCGTCAGCAGAATCCGGCCATCCCGCGAAACATCGTGTAGCCGCAGCATGCCAGGCAGGCGAAGAACAATCCTCTCTTTGCCGTTGAAGCCGATAGCGCGGATCTCGTTCGCCCACGCCTCATGCGTCGTGCCCCCAACCCACACTTCGTCTCCCGATGGCGACCAGGCCAGCCCCTCCAGGCTGACATACGTCGCCGACCGGAACAGTTCTTTTCCACTCCGGTCAACCGCCAGTGCCCATCCCGCGTCACCATCAACCCCCACTAGGGTTGCAAACGCCACGGCATTACCGCGCGGAGAAATTCGCAGGAAACGCAGCGGATTGTCGCTCTCGTAAATTATCTTCCCCCGCGGAAATTCCACACGGTATTTTCCCTCTACCTGGCGGACCACTGCCATCTCGCTCGCATCCGCCGTCCAGTCCGCGGCCAGAGCATCCTTAACAACCTCTCGCGGAGTTCCGCCCGCAATCGGTACCTGCCCCAATGTCCCCTGGCAATTCCCGATATAGCGATCGTTGCAGCCCAGAGAAATCGCCAAATCGGTGGAGGAGACCGCAAACAACGTCGAGTTCGTCAACCCGAGCGGTCGTGATTCTGGGCTGGCCGGATCGGTCGAATAAATCTGCAGTGGCTGCCCATTCCAGCTTGCACTGTAATAGATCGACCGTCCATCGGGAGCAAAGCGCGCGGCATAGACCAATCCGCGTTCGAATGTGAGTTGATGGTAGAGCGGCGGCGAGACAGAACCGGCGCCGCGAGATAACAACCAACCTGCCAACCCTCCTGCAATCAGCAATACCGTGCCGATCGCAGCCGGCACGAGCCATTTATGCGGCTGTTTCACCGCTTCGGCCACGGTCGCCGCGCTAGCCGACGAGACTCCGGAAACCCCTTCGAGATTGAACGCCAGGTCGCGCGCCGATTGAAACCGTTGTAACGGTTTTTTCTCCAGGCACCGCCGCACAATTCGTTCGACAGCCGGCGAGACTGCTTTGCCCGATGCACTCAGTTCCGCGGGATCCTCTTTCAGGATCGCGGCCATGGTCTCCGCCGACGTATCTCTTCGGAAGGCACGCTCGCCGGAAAGCATTTCGTACAAAATCGTTCCCAGAGCAAAAATGTCTGAGCGCGCATCTGCAGCCTCGCCTCTTACCTGTTCTGGAGACATATATCCTACCGTCCCCAGAACCGCACCGGCGGAGGTGGGTTGTGCCTCAACCGTGGCGCCTTCGTTCGAAACCACGTCCGGCGCAGCCAGTTTGGCCAGGCCGAAATCCAGAATCTTCACCCGGCCATCTTGCGTGACAAAAATATTTTCTGGTTTCAGGTCGCGATGGATGATGCCCTTATCGTGGGCTGCCGCCAGTCCTTGGGCAATTTCTCTTGCGTACTCCATTGCGCGCCGCAGCGGCAGGGCGCCACCGCTCAGTTCCTGCCGCAGCGAGTGCCCTTCCAGGCATTCCGAAACCAGGTAGGGAGCCCCGTCATACGTGCCAATGTCGTGGATGGAAAGAATGTTGGGGTGATTCAGTGCAGCCACGGCCCGGGCTTCGGTCTCAAACCGCCGCAAGCGTTCGGCGTCCCTGGCCAACGCCTCCGGCAGGACCTTAATCGCCACATCTCGCCCCAGCCTGCTGTCGCGCGCGCGATACACCTCGCCCATGCCGCCCGCGCCCAGGGGAGATTGGATTTCGTAGGGACCGATTTTCGTGCCAGAGGTCAGGGTCATGCCGCGCGCCATTATAACGCGGAGACAGAACAGGCAAGCGCTCGTTTACAATAAGCTCGATCCATCGGGATAGCGATCCATGGCATCCATGCACCGCGGCTTCACTTGACGGCGCCCCTCCTAAACGCCCGTGTGTCGTTCTCACTTCCACAAATCACAGAGAGGACTTGGATCATGCGTCGCTATTCATCAATTGCCTTGCTGCTCGCCCTGTCATTACTGGGATCCGCCCAGGAGACGCGTCACTTCACTTTCCACTACGCCTTCACTGTGAAGAACGTCCCGGCCGGAGAGAAGTTACGCGTCTGGATTCCCGCCGCCCACTCCGACAATTCCCAGGAAGTTAAGGTCATCTCCGCCAGCGGCGACCTGCCGCTCAAGAAGACCCACGAATCGAAGTATGGCAATGAGATGTACTACGCGGAGTCATCAAAGGCCAAGCAGCCGGAGTTCCATTTTGAAGTTGTCTATGACGTCGTCCGCCACGAGCGCCTCACTCTCGGCACATACTCCCCGCATCTAACCGACGTTTCCCTTCCTGATAAAGAGCGCAAGCTCGATCTCGCGCCCGACGCCCTCGTCCCCATCACCGGTCTGCCCGCGGAGCTGGCGCTAAAGGTCACCGAAGGGAAAACTGAACCGCTCGACAAGGCCCGCGCCATCTACGACTACGTTTTCACCACCATGCGCTACGACAAGACCGGCACCGGCTGGGGACGCGGCGACGTGCTCTACGCCTGCGACGCCAAAAAAGGCAACTGCACCGACTTTCATTCTCTGTTTATTGCGATGGCGCGCTCCCAAGGCATTCCTGCGCGTTTCGAAATCGGCTTCCCCCTGCCGCCCGATAAACATGCGTCGGATATCGCCGGCTACCACTGCTGGGCCGACTTCTTCGATCCCGCTCACGGATGGATCCCCGTCGACATCTCCGAAGCCTGGAAGCATCGGGAAAAGCGCGACTACTTCTTCGGCGCCCACGACGCCAACCGCATGCAAGTTCACCATTGGGGCGCGACTTGGAGCTGAGCCCCAAGCAGGCGGGTAAACCGCTGAATTACTTTG
Source organism: Terriglobales bacterium (assembly GCA_052147055.1). Lineage (GTDB taxonomy): Bacteria > Acidobacteriota > Terriglobia > Terriglobales > Acidobacteriaceae > JABCZH01. The sequence continues at coordinate 20,481 of JBKQLO010000070.1, read as the reverse complement.
TCTATCCCTACGTGGAAGTTGGAGGCAAAGAAGTTCTCGAACGTCTCGACCGCGTTTTCGTTCGCGGACGTAGTAGGAGCCACCACCGCCATGCGCTAATCTTTGTCGGGATTGCCTCGTCTCAGCTCTTGCCGGATGACCGTATGCTTCACCACCGGCACTGGCGCATTCCCCATCCGGTCCCGCCACAAAATCGCATTCAGCACCGCCGGATTCACCGCATCCGGCCGCGTGAAATCCATCTTCGCCGATTCTCTCGCTCCCTGCCCTCTGGGCACGTTCGTTTGATAAATCAACCCGTTGTCACGATTACTCCAATCCGCATCGAACGCCGGCTGATCTCCCTTGCCCGTGAACAGCGGCGCCATCACCGGCGCATAGCCGTCGTTCTGGTTCATCGGCGGAAGACCCAGCAGCGCCTCCAGCGTGTGGATCATATTCACCGTGGTATAGAACTGGTGCGCAATGTAAGGATGCTCCGCCGAACCCGGCGAATATTTGCTGATCACAAACGCAATCGAGCGGTGCGCATCCACGTGATCAGCTCCATCCTGCGCGTCATCCTCCAACATCAAAATCGCGGTGTCATCCCAGTACGGACTATGCGAAACCGCTTCCACCACTCGCCCCACCGCTAAATCGTTATCCGCCACCGAAGCCACCGGACGCGGCTTCCCGGCCGTCGTCCCGTGCGTGTGGTCATCCGGCAAATAGAGCAGCACAAACGCCGGCAATTCCGCCCCACTCCCCCGCGCCCGCACAAATCCCTCAAACTCGTTCAGAAATTCGTCCGCCCGCAGCTGGTCCGGATACTCCGTATTGAAATCCGGGAAATTGGGATCGAAATGCCCCCGCAAAACCGCTTTAGTCGCCTTGTCCAACTTCAACATGGGCACCGCCCACGGCCATGGACTCTTTGCTCCGCGCGGCTCTCCCACATTCGCCGGCAGGGGCTCACCTTTGCTGACTGTAGCCCGCGCGCAGTGGGCCGAAAACGGCGACAGCGTGCCCTGCTTGGGCGATTCCACCCGCTCCGGCTTGCACCAGATCGTGGTCACGAACTCTCCGTAATCGCGATAGCTCAAGCCGTGGCTGGCCACGTTGTCCCAAATGTAACCCGTCCCCGGCGCATCCACATCCGCCTCATCGTGCTCCAGCGGAAACTCGTCCGCGACCGTCCCTCCGTAATCGTATGTGCGCTCTTTGCTGCGATACCCGATCTGCCACGTGTTCTCGTTGTAATCGCTCGCAATGGCGGCCGTCGACCAATCGTGGCCATCGCCCGAGACTTCGCCGCTGTCATAAAAATTGTCCAGCACGCCGAATTGCAACGCCAGCTTGTGCTCGTTGGGCGTGACGTCGGCTCCATACATCGTCAGCGACGTATCGCCGTTTCCCACCTTCAGATCGCCTAGCACCTGATCATACGTGCGGTTTTCCTTCAGGATGTAAATCACATGACGAATCGGATTCGAGCCTTGCGCGAACTGAATCTGGCCGGGATCTGATTGCAGCAGGTTGTTCTGTTCTACTCGTTCGGTCAATTCCGGCAATTGCTCTTCCACCTCGCGCATGTGCAACCGCGCCACCGATCCGTACAGCAGCGTCGGAATATAAGGATGCTCCCGATGACGCCGCTCCCACGAAGTCCCTCCCGGCCCGGTATTCGGCGAGGTTCCCTTCCCTTTGGAAGTCGCAATCAGCAAGTCATCCCCAACCGTGGCCAGCGCTGTGGGATACCAATCCGTTGGGATGAAACCGAGCGGCGCGTCCAGCGGCAGCACGGTAAGCGGTCGGTGCCCCATCTGCGACACATCAAACACTGCGACGGCATCGAGCGACGCATCCGCCACAAACAAGCGCCGGCCATCGGCCGACTGCGCCAGCGCGCTCGGATAAGCCCCGCCAAATTTCTGCCCCGCCGCTCGCGTGTCCAGAACTCCCACTCGACTGCCATCCGCCGTAGCCAAGACAATCACTCGATCCGCATTCGCCAGCGCCACATACAGCAAAGACCCATCCGGACTCAGCAACAGCGCCGTCGGATGCGAACCCGGCGCCAGCGGATCGGCCGGCGGCATCACCGAAATTGCGTCTTTCACCTTGCCCGCGGCCAAGTCCAGTTCCTCCACTTGCGACGCATTCCACAAACTCACCCACGCGCGGGAACCGTCACGTGTCGCCACCACCGTGTAAGGAAACTCCGACGGAATCAGGTCATGCGCACTCAGATCGAACGTGTTCAGCGCCTTCCCATCCGCCGCATCCAGCAGCACCACGTTGTCGGCGTAATTGTTGGCCACCAGCAGTTTGTCGGAGCCGCCCTTCTCCGCAATCACCGCCAGCCCTGCTGGATACGGCAACACCGTCCCAGGTGCCGTCTTGCGGACTCCATGCGCTACTTTTTTCCCCGCAGCCACCCGTTGTGGCGGAATCTTGAGAAACTTCTCCCATGCAACTCTTCCTTGCTGAAAGCTGTAGACCGCGATGCCATTTCCGGTGTTGCCAGCCTTCTCGCCCGTCGGATCAGTGATCGACCCCATCGACGCATAGAGGCGACTGCCATCCGAACTGAAGGCCAAACCAATGAAGTAACTCTGGTGGGTCTCCTCCGACAACCGCTCCTCAGGAAACTCTGTGACCTGGTTCGTACTCAGATCGAGAATCGCGATCGACTGGTGAGCCTGATTGCGCTGCGTGCCATAACCATCGTTCAACAGCGCCGCATAGTGTTTATCGGGGCTTAACGCGATCGTGGGAGTGAAGCCATTGAGCGATGCAATGATTCCCGGCGATGGCCCGATCAAACGCTTGCTTGTAGGCAAAGGAATCTGCGGCAATTGGACTTGCTTCTGCTGCGCCGGCAGCAGCGTCACCGCAGTGAGCAAAAGAAAACTAAAGCTGATTTTGCGCAAGCAAATGCCTGGTCACAGTCTGACTAAAGGCTATCAGATGGGATGACAAAATTGGGAAGGGCACGACTTCCGTCGTGCCGATCAGACCTGAGAACCCCTAATGCCTGTCCCTGATCCCCTGCTGCATTGGCGCTTCGGGACTCATATTGTGCCGCACGTCGGCCCCCCGCACCCAGAAGATTACGTCTTCCGCGATGTTGGTCGCATGATCCGCCACCCGTTCCAGATTGCGCGCGATCAGCAGCGCGTCCAGGGCTTGCCGAGTCGTCTCCGGTCGCTCATTCATAGACTTGACCAGCGTAATGAAGGCTTCATCCTTCATGCGATCTACCACGTTGTCCATTTCGAGCACTGCCTGCGCCAACTCCGCCTTGCCTTCGATAAACGACTCCAACGACCGCCGCACCATCGCGGACGCCGCAGCCGCCATGCGCGCGATGTCTACCGGAAGCTCGACCTTCGGCAACTCCACCATATCCATCACCCGCTCGGCAATATTCACGGATTGGTCGCCTACTCGTTCCAGGTCGGAGTTGATCTTGGTCACCGCCAGGATGAACCGCAGGTCCACCGCCATCGGTTGTTGCATGGCTAGCAAGTCAAACGCCAACTCATCGATTTCTCGCTCAATCAGGTTGATCTGCGACTCCCCCTCCAGCACCAGGTGGCAGCGCGTCAAGTCCCGGTCAATGTAGGCCTGGCAGGCGCGGTCCACCGCCTGCTCCGCCAGTCCGCCCATGCGAAGCAATCGTGTTCTTAGATCGTCTAGTCCCTGCTGAAAGCGGGTACGCATTATCCAAACCTGCCTGTGATGTAGTCTTCCGTTCGCTTGTCGGACGGGGTGGTAAAAATCCTCTCGGTCTTGTCGAACTCAATCAGCTTACCCAACAAGAAGAACCCGGTAAACTCCGCCACGCGCGATGCCTGCTGCATATTATGGGTCACAATCACAATAGTAAAGTTCTCCTTCAATTGGAAGATCAACTCCTCGATCTTCCCGGTAGAAATCGGATCCAAGGCCGAGCACGGCTCATCCATCAACAGCACCTCGGGCGAGACCGCCAACGCCCGCGCAATGCACAACCGCTGCTGCTGCCCTCCCGACAGGCTGGCGCCGGACTTCTTGCGCAGCGTGTCTTTCACTTCATCCCACAACGCCGAGAGTTTCAGCGATCGTTCCACAATCTCATCCAGCCGCTGGCGGTCGTGGAAGCCATTCAACTTTAATCCCGCGGCTACGTTGTCATAAATCGACATGGTGGGAAACGGGTTCGCCTTCTGAAACACCATTCCGATCCGCCGCCGGATCTGCACTGCCGCCGTCCCGTTATAAACGTCCAACTCTCCCATGCGCACTTTACCGGTAGCGCGCGCGTCGGGGACGGTCTCGTGCATGCGATTCAGACAACGCACAAATGTCGACTTGCCGCATCCCGAGGGCCCAATCACCGCCGTGGCATGGTTGGCGGGAACATCAATGCTGATGTCATGCAGCGCCTGGGTCTTGCCAAACCAGGCGTTCAGATGCTCGACCTTGATGCCCACTCCCATACGATCAGTTGGCTCCCTTGAGCATACCCCGACTGGCGGCAATTCGCACTGCACTCACTGACGCCACAATCAGCACAATCAGGATCAGCGCTCCCGCCCAGGCTTGGCGGTGCCATTCGTCGAACGGCGAAATCGCATAAGTAAAGATCTGCAATGACAACGCCGCCGTCGGCTGATTCATGTTCCAATTCCAGTATTGATTCCCAAACGCGGTAAACAGCAGCGGCGCCGTCTCTCCCGCCACGCGCGCGAACGCCAGCATCACCCCGGTAATCACCCCTGACATCGCCGTGCGCAGCGTTATCGAAAGCGTCGTCCGCCAACGTGAAACCCCCAGCCCGTACGCCGCCTCTTTCACCGCGTTGGGGACCAACAACAGCATCTCTTCCGTAGTGCGTGTGATGGTCGGAATCATCATGATCGCCAGCGCCACGCCCCCGGCCAGCGCCGAAAAATGTCCTTGCCCCAGCACCACGATCCCGTACGCCACAATCCCCACCACAATCGAGGGTACGCCGTTCAGCACGTCCGCCGTGAAGCGAATCAGATCGCCAAACCGGTTGCGGCCATATTCGGCCAGGTAGATCCCGGCGCCGATTCCAATGGGCACGCCCATGGTGCTGGCAATCGCCAAAATATAACCCGACCCGGCAATGGCATTGGCCATTCCCCCGCCTGCCTCGCCCACGGGTTTTGGGGTCTGCGTCAGAAACGCCCAGTTGATGGCGCCCACACCCTTGTAAATCAAGTACGCAAAAATCGCGCCCAGCGGCAGCAACACCAGGACCACCGCTGCCCCGGCCGCCAGGGTCACAAACCCATTCATACCGCGCCGCCGCAAACTAATCGGCGCAATCGCAAACTGCCCGGTCTGTGCGGGTGGGTTAGGCATGGCTCCTCGCTGGCATTCCGCGCGTCACCGACCAAACCAGCAATTGCGCCAGAATGTTCACCACGATGGTCACCAGAAACAACGCCAGACCCACTTCCACCAGCGCGCTAAGATACGTATCGCTGGTGGCTTCGCTGAATTCGTTGGCGATCACGCTGGCCATGGTGTATCCCGGTGCAAACAGCGAGCGCGCAATCTCCGGACGATTGCCAATCACCATTGTGACCGCCATGGTTTCGCCCAGCGCACGCCCCAGTCCCAGAATCACTCCGCCCAGAATTCCCGCCCGCGCATTTCGCAAGACTCCCGTACGAATCATCTCCCACCGTGTCGCCCCCAGCGCCAGCACCGCTTCCCGCTGTTGCTGCGGCACGGCCGTCATCACCTCGCGCGTGATCGATGAAACGATGGGCACTACCATGATCGCTAGAATGATTCCTGCCGCCAGCATTCCGATCCCATACGGCGTTCCTTCAAACAGCCCGGTCCAGCCCAAGTACCGCGCCAGCAGCGGCTCCACGTACTCGCGCAGCAGCGGCACCATCACGAAAATCGCCCACAATCCGTAGATCACGCTGGGAATCGCCGCCAGCAACTCGGTCGTAAATGCCAGCACACCTTTGAGCCGGCGAGGACACATCTCGGTGATAAAGACCGCGACCCCGACCGCGAGAGGGACCGCTAGAACCAGCGCCAGCAACGAAGAAACCAGCGTGCCATAGACGAACGGCCACGCCCCGAACTGTTCATTCACCGGGTCCCATTCGCTGCGGAAAAAGAATTTCCAACCGAAAGCATGCCAGGAAAGAGAAGACTTGGTAATCAGTTCGTAAACAATCACTCCCACCAGCGCCAGCACACAAACTCCGCAGCTCAGCACGGCCAGGTGGAAAAATCCGTCGGAAATATGGCTGTCTCCAGCCTTGATCAAGGGCGCAGTCTCGGCCCTGGCACCGGAAACAACCTCCAATTTTTCAACGGGTTGCGGTCCAGTCAAACGCGGCGCTCCCAATGCCTGATTCGCCATCTTCGCGAGGCTAGCAGATTCGTGTTACAGGAGTGTTAAAATACCCGTTCGCTCTCGGCTTGGGAGTCGGTTTCCGAACCGATTCCCTCAACCAAAACATCTGGGTTGCATTTTCCCGGTTTCCCTTGTAATTTTTCGTACTCTCAGCCTTGCATTATGCCGATTGACCCAAAACGCAGCCGCCTCACCTTTCAGAAATTGTCGCGCGAACTGACCAAGCTGGTCAGAAAGCCGGCGCCCGAAAGTGTCCACAAGTTTCGCACCAACAGCCGCCGCGTGGAAGCCTTGCTGAGCGAAGTTGTCGTTGAATCCCGCCGCAACGATGAAAAATTGCTGCGGCTGCTGGCACGCTTGCGCAAAAAGGCCGGACGAGTGCGCGATCTCGACGTGCAGATCGCTTCCCTGCGTAGCCTGAAAATCCCTGGGGGCAACGGTCACAAAGCACAGTTCATGGATGCTTTGGTCGAGGAACGCGCCCAGCGCGAAAAGAAACTGGCCCGCGCCTTTGACCGCGAAACCGCTAACGAAATACGACGCCGCTTGAAGCGCGCCGCCACCCGCATGGCGATTCCTGCTGACACCGAACCCCTGACCTTGACCCTGGCCAAACTCGCTCAACTCGGACGGGACTATGTTCCCCTGACCGAAAAGACGCTGCATCAATACCGCATCATCGGCAAGCGCGCGCGCTACATCGCGGAACTCAGCGACAACGAGCCCGAAGCCCGGCGCGTGGTCGAGCGACTCAAACACATGCAGGACGTCATCGGCGACTGGCACGACTGGCTCAAGCTCACCCAAAAGGCCGAATTACTCCTCGGCGAAGTTCGCGACTCCGTGCTGGTGACCATGTTGCGCAACGTCACCCAAGCCAAGTTTCGTCAGAGCCTCGACGCCGTCGCCGAAATCCGCGCCGAACTCGCCGGCAAAATCCTGCGACCAACCTCTGCCCAGCCCACTCAGCCTCGCAAACCCTCTCGCGAAAACGCCGCACGTACCGCCGCGGTGGCCTAGATCGCTGCCTCCATTCTGTCATCCTGAGCGAAGGGAGGGCTTCGCAACGCGAAGCACTCTCGCAGTCGAAGGACCCCTACAAAGCCAGCACTCTTCACAACGGCGTCAAGGCATTCTCCGGTGAGCGAAACCGCCCTTCTTCCCGCCTTCTTCTTTCTTCCCCCTCGGGGTAAACTATTCCCCTCCCATGCCCACGCTCGCCGCGGTTGATATCGGATCGAATTCCGTCCGCCTCAAGATTTCCCGCCTCGCTCGCCACCGCCTCACCGAGATTCATGAAGACCGCGAAGTCACCCGCCTCGGCGAGTCCGTTTTCCGCAGCGGCTTTCTTTCCCCCGACGCTATCGCCAATACGGTCAAGGTACTTCGCCGCTTTCATCGCACCGTACAGAACGTCGGAGCCGACTCAGTCCGCGTCGTCGCCACCAGCGCCCTGCGTGACGCCCGCAATTCCCAGGCTTTCCTCGAGTGGGTGCGCTCCGCCACCGGCTGGAGAGTGGAAATCATTTCCGGCCTGGAAGAAGCCCGCCTGATTCACCTCGGCCTGGTCTCCAGCCTCCGCATGAACGTTTCTTCCATGCTCATGGTCGACCTCGGCGGCGGAAGCTGCGAACTGACCCTCTCCGGCGGTGGCCACATCCGCAGCACTATCAGCCTGCCGCTGGGCGCGGTGCGCCTGACCAACGAATTCCTTCAGCACGATCCGCCCCGCAAGCCCGAGCTCCGCCAAATGCGCGGCTTCATCGCCCGTGAGATTGACCGTACTGCCGACCGCATCCGCCGCGCCCGCCCCAAAGTGGTGATCGCTACTTCCGGCACCGCCGAGTCGCTCGCGGCCGTCTGTCACGGTCTCTACAAGACGCGAGGCTCACGCGCCACCGCCGTTTCGCGCGCGCAAATGAAGCGTATCGCCAAGCTGCTGACCCGCTTGCCTTTGGAATCTCGCCAACGACTCTCCGGAGTTGGTCCGCGCCGCGCTGAAATCATTGTCGCCGGCGCGGCCGTTTACAACGGACTCCTCGATCGCTGCCAACTCGGCGGCTTTCGCGCTTCCCCGCTCGGCTTGCGCGATGGCCTGCTGGCGCAAATGGCCGCCGAATCCGACCGCAGCACTCGCTCCGGCAAACAGATCGAATCGGAACGATGGGATTCGCTTCGCGCCGCCGTCGAGCACTATCGCGTGGATATGGACCACGCCCTGCAAGTGCGAGGCTCCGCCATGCTGCTGTTTGCCGCACTGAAATCAGTTCACGGACTACCGCCCGAATACGCCGAATGGCTTTCCGCTGCGGCCATGCTCTATGAAGTCGGCGACTACGTAAACCGCAACGGCCGCCACCGCCATACCTACTACATCATTTCGCATTCCGAAATTCTGGGCTACACGCCCGAGCAGCGCCGGGTCATCGCCGCCATCGCCCGTTACCTGGGCAAGTCACGGCCGGCGCCCGGCGATGGGCCCATCAAGGTCCTTCCCAACGTGGATCGCGAATCCATACCCAAGGCTTCTGTGTTGTTGCGTCTGGCTCGCGCCCTCAATCTCAGCCGCAGCCACGCGCTAAGCAATGTACGGGTTCGCGTGCAGGATGGTAAAGTCCAACTCGCGCTGATCACCCGGCCGCGCAGCACGGTGGACCTGGAATTGTGGGCTGTAGAGAAAGAGAGAAACTACTTCCGGGAAGTCTTCGGTCGCGAACTCTCAGTGGCTGCGGCGTAGATTCCCCGCAACACCCTGGGAGTAAGGCACCACTGCAGCACCGCGGCGTTACGCCCCATTTCCACCTTGGCCACGGCGCCCTTTTTCAGTTCCACGCCGGCCTCGCATCCCGCTTCGCAGATGGCGCGTCCCACAAATTCACTCAGGTTGGGGTTGTGACCAACCACCATGATCGATTCCTGCTTTGTGTATTTCTCCACCAATCGCCGGAAGTCCGCATACGTCGCCCCCGGCCGGAGCGCGTCCTCCAGTTGCAGTTTGCCTTCGTAACTCAGCTCATTCCCCACCAATGACGCCGTCTGCGTCGATCGCTTCAACGGGCTGGAAATAATCGTATCCACTTGCACATCTAACGCCGCCAGCGCCCGGCCCACGATTCCGCACTGCTCGATCCCCTCTTTGTCCAGCGCCCGCTTTTCGTCGCGCTTGAGGTTGCTCATACTCACACCCGCATTGGCGTGACGCAAAAAGTAGATGATCATTTCCGGTTAGCGTTCCTTTCCCGCTAGCGTTCGTCTTCCTCTGGGTACAGGTGCGGCGGCGGGAATGCCATCGAGGTTTTGTTTTCCCTCCGCCAACCGCAGCAAGAATTCCTGGGCGCTGAAAGCCGCCGAAGCGGCTGGCGGTTTCCTCTTCCCTTGCGCTTGCCAGCTCCGCACATAAGACCCGTCCTTCTGCAGAATCCGCGACTTCACGTTGTCCGCCAGATAGGCCTCCAGGATCTCCTGCCGTACGCGCTCGCGCAGCAATTCATCCTTCAGCGGGAAAATTACTTCCACCCGCTCGTAAAGATTGCGTGGCATCCAGTCTGCGCTTCCCACGTAAACCTCTTCCTGACCTCCGTTGGCAAAGTAGTAAATCCGGCTGTGTTCCAGAAAGCGTCCTACGATGCTGCGCACTCGAATATGGTCGCTCACCCCGCGCACTCCCGGACGCAGCGCGCAAATCCCGCGCACCACCAGGTCAATCCTCACCCCTGCCTGCGACGCCTGGTAGAGCGCGGTGATGATGTTCTTGTCCAGCAGCGCGTTCATTTTCGCAATGATGCGCGCCGGCCGTCCATGACGCGCATGTTCCGCTTCCCGCGCAATCAGCGCCAAGCAATGCTCCGCCAGATTCAGCGGCGCCACCAGCAGCGGATCGTAATTGGGATGCTCCGCGTAAGCGGTCAGGAAGCTGAACACATCGTGTACCGCCCCGGTAATCTGCGGATCGGCCGTCAACAGGCTCAAATCGGTGTAGATCCGCGCCGTCGTGGTGTTGTAGTTCCCCGATCCCAGATGCGCGTAACGCCGCGTCACCCCATCCGGGTCATGACGCACCAGCAGCGATAATTTGCAGTGGGTCTTCAAACCCACCAGCCCGTGAAATACCTGCACGCCCGCATCTTCCAGGTCCCTTGCCCAGCGGATGTTCGAGGCCTCGTCGAACCGCGCCTTCAATTCCACCACCGCCGTCACTTCCTTCCGGGCAGCAGCCGACATCAACGCCGGCACAATCAGCGAGTGCTCGCTGGTGCGGTAAAGCGTCTGTTTGATCGAAACCACGCGCGGATCCTCAGCCGCCGCCTCAATAAACGACACCACCGCGTCGTAGGAGTCAAAAGGATGGTGCAGCAGCACATCGTGCCGCCGTAGTTCCTCGAAGAGGTCCGCCGACTTGGCCGTGAGCCGCAGCTCGCGGGGATTGAACGGCTTGAATTTCAGTTCCGGATATTCGGTCTGCTCGTAGATATTGAACAGCCGCGAGAGGTTCACCGGCCCGTTCACCGGGAACACCTGCCAGGACTCCAGCTCGAAATTCGTGCGCAGCCGCTCGATAATCTCCGGATCGGCATCAGACTCAATCTCCAGCCGCACCGCGTCTCCCTTTCGGCGATTGTGCAGCTCCGTCCGTACCGACTCCAGCAGATTGCGTGATTCCTCCTCCGCTAGATAAAGATTGCTGTTGCGCGTGACTCGGAACGCCGCCGCCGACACAATGTCATACCCGTGATACATGCGCGAAGCATGGTGCGCCACCAGGTCTGCCAGGAAGATGAAATCCGCCGTATGTTCCGAAGGCAGGCGCACCAGCCGCGGCAGGGCCCGCGGTACCGTTACCACCCCGGTGTAGGTCATCGAAGCCCGCCGCCGCCGCCGCAGTAGAAACGCCAAGCACAGCGCCTTGTTGATCACCCGGGGAAAGGGATGCGCCGGATCCACCGTCACCGGCGTCAGCAGCAGATCGAGTTCACGCTCGCAGTATTGGTCGACGAACTCCCGCGCCCGGGTGTCTAGCTCATGCAGACCCAGTACCCGGATCCCGTTCTCCCCCAGCAACGGGCGCACTTGCTCATTCCAACAGCGATACTGATCTTCTACCAGTTCATGAGTTTCCCGCGAGACTACTTCGCGCTCCTCCAGCAGTGTCAATCCGTCCGGTCCGGCTTCCGTGTGCCCGTCTTCGATCTGCTGCACCAGTCCCGCCACCCGCACTTCGAAGAATTCATCCAGATTGCTGGCAGTGATGGCAAGGAATTTCAATCGCTCCAGCGCGGGATTGCTGGCGTCCTCAGCCTCCTCCAGCACCCGCCGGTTGAACGCCAGCCAGGAAGCTTCCCGGTTTATGTAGTTGGCCGAATTGTCGAGCGAGGGACGAACCATATTCCGGGCGAAACAATCAGGAAGTACACGCAGTCATTCTGTTACTTGCTGGCCGGCGCCGGTGCGGAACTGCCCAGTACCGGTTTCACCGCCGGGCGCTTGGTAAACGCAAAATTCATTTCCGTCCCGCCCGGCCGCCTCAGCACCAGATGGTGTCCGTCGATCCTGGCCTGCACCGGCGAACCTACAGTCCAATCCTCGGGCAGCGTATCGCTGGAGTGCATCGGGGTGTAGCGCCCAAAATACACCGTATCTTTGATCTGCACTGAGATCTCGTAATACGGATCATTCTGCGTGATCGGAGTGTCCACCTGATAATACAAGACCCGGGTCGTAGTCTTCTCTTGCACATCTACGATGGTACCGTCGGCATACTGCTTCTTCGCCGCCGCCCCCAGCAATAGGACCATCACCAGGATCACGCATGTCGCCTTCAGTAGTCTCATCCGGTACCCATTCTACCGCCTAACAAAAATGAGCGCCAACCACCCGGCTGGCGCTCGTGTCGTGCTCTTTTCCGGGCCCCTGAACGACCCTTACGGCAGGTAGTACCGGAACGACGTCAACAATATGTTTTCCGTCGCGTTCGGACTGCCGCCCGTACCCGCCCAGATGTTGCGATCAAAGTACGAATACTGCGGCCCCCACTGCAGCGTGCCCTTCGGTCCCTTGTAGAAGCGGTACCAGAACCCGATGGTGCCCTCCATGATGACCCGGGTATCGCCGTTGCAGTTCTTCAGTCCGCCCGGGTTATACCCGCCGCTGAGAGGTGTTCCTAATGACCCCGGCACCGGAATGCTGCTGGTTCCCGTCATTCCCCCAGGGGTCGTCGGCGGAGTGACCACCGAGGTTGAGGTCCCACCCGGCACCGTTTCCGTGTCGCAGCCGGAATTGTTGAATAGCGGCGACCCGTAGCCTACCCCTTTCCCGCCGCTGACGAACGCCGTTCGTGCGTCATACTCCGCGCCATAGTTGAGGTATACGTCCAACTTCTTCACATGGTATTCCAGCGTTCCCAGGGCCTGATAGTTCGTGACCGGGGTCAGCAGTCCGCCAGAGTTCAGGACCACGTCGGGAAGCTGCGACGAACCGTAGCGTCCCGTGCCCGAACCGCCCAGGAAGTGAATGCCCACGTCGTACTTCTTGGCGATGGTCCACCGCGCATTGGCTCCTGCGCCGCCTCCGATTGCGTTGTTGTTGAATGCTCCCGCTGCAGTAGGCTTCGCCAGCGTTGCTCCCGGATAAATGCGGTCCCGGAAGTCGCGGACGAGTCCAAACACTTCGTAGTGTCCGAAGCCCGGTTCAAACACAATCTTGCCGATGAAATCGGGGCTGGCATTGTAGGAATAGTTGGTCGTGCCGTTGTACAGTCCGCCGCCGGTGCCCTGCGCGCCGATCAGGAAGTTGTTGGAGGCGCCATGGCCACCCAATATGATCTGGGCGTTTTCCACTGAGCCGCCCACCCACACCTTGTCGCCAATCTTCTTGGTCACGCGGAACCCATATTGCCGCGCCCAGCTGAATCCGACCGAGTACTGCGGATCAATCGTCATCGGCAATGCTTCGGTCCGGTTGTCCATCCCCTTCTTCGTCTCAGTCACCAGACTCCACATCTGGCCGCCCGTGAACGTCCAACCACTGCTCAGCGCCGCCTGACCCCACGCTTGCCGCTGCCGTAGCACGTAGCTGTTACTCTGGTTGTTATTCGAGGTAACGCCGGTCCCCAGAAAGTCCGCTTCTACGTAGCCTCGCATGGTGAAATTACTCAGAGCTCCTTCCGCCAGGAACCCGATGCGCGACTGTCGTCCGGAACCGAAGAATTCGCTCATATGGCTCTGCGCCGAGCCATCAAACGGAATCGAATTGAATGGAGTGTTGATGTCTGACCCCAGCGCATGCGACCGCCACACCGTTTCTGCCGCCAGGAAGCCTACCGGCGTGATGTTGATGCCCTTGTAATGCAGCGCCACCGGACTCTCCAGGCTCGATTGAATGTTCTTCTGCGTCTCCTGCAGACTCAGCGCCGCATTGGTGGCGTTTTGCTTGATGTCCGACACGTCGGTTTTCAGGTCGGACACCGCCTGCTGCTGCTGACTGGCGGTTTGCGCTGCCTGGTCCGCTTTAGCCTGCGCCGCCCCTGCGGCCGCTTGCGCTGCCTGCATTTGCTGCTGCGCCTGCGACAAGGCCGCATCCCGCCTTTGCATCTCCGCCTTCAGTTCGCGGATCTGTTGTTGTTGTGCAGCCAGGGCATTTTTCAATTCCTGCACATCTTGCGCCGTAACCGCCCCGGTTTTCGTTGTTGTTTTTTTCTTCGCCGGGGCAGTCTGCGCCAGCGAGCTAGCTGCCAAAAGCAGAACTACGCACCACCTGAGAACGAACTTCATCTTCTCTCCTTTGCCTCGTGAGACGGAGGCGAACCAGTTTTGCAACGGATTTGATTCTGACTACCGCACCTGCTTGATCTCGGCCTTCACCTTCGCCGCCACCGAATCCGGCAGTGGCGCATACGCTAATTCTGCGGTCATCTTCTGCCCAGCGTCTACCATCCAAGCGAGAAAATCCGCAAGGATCTTCCCTTTCTGGGAATCTTTCGATTGCGCGGGAATCAACAGCCAAGTAAAGCTGGAAATCGGATATGCGTCCTTTCCCGGAGCGTTGGTGATCGACACCCGGAAATCCGCCGGCATACTCTTGACCGATGCCGCTGCCGCCGTCACACTGTCCAGGCTGGCCTTCACGAAATTTCCCGCCGCGTTCCTGATGGAACCGTACGTAATCTTGTTCTCGACGGCATAGATGAGCTCGATGTAGCCGACCGAGCCCTCCATCTGCCGGATCATGCCCGCCACCCCCTCATTGCCCTTGCCGCCCAAGCCCACTGGCCATTTCACCGAGGTGTTCTTCCCCACCTGCGACTGCCATTCCGGACTTACTTTGGAAAGATAGTCGGTGAAGATATAAGTTGTGCCGCTGCCGTCCGAGCGATGCACAATAACAATCGGTTTGTCGGGAAACTTGACCCCCGGATTCGCCGCGGCAATGGCCTCGTCATTCCACTTCGTGATCTTGCCTAGGAAGATTCCCGCCAGCGCCTGCGGCGTGAACTTGATCTCTCCGCTGACTCCGGGAACGTTATACGCGGGAACCACCGCGCCCAGCACCGTGGGAACGTGCAGGATCTTGGTCTTCGCCTGCGAAAGTTGCTCGTCCGTCATCGGCCCGTCGCTGGCCCCGAAATCCACCGTCCCCGCCAGCACCTGCCGAATGCCCCCGCCGCTTCCGATCGATTGATAGTTGATCTGAATATCCGGATGCGCTTTGTGATACTCACTGAACCACTTCGAGTACATCGGATAAGGGAACGTTGCGCCCGCCCCGTTCAGTGTGGTCTGCGCACCCGCGGGTACCGCCAGAGCCAGACACAACAGTGCAATTCGACGTAGCACGCGGCGATTCCTCCAGGGTGATTTGTTGGTACCCTCGTTTTTACGGCGGGAATGTTACAGGATGGTTACAACTCGGTGAATTTCTGATAAATCAGCCCGCGATGCAGTTGATTCCGAACGCGCACTGCAATTTGAGAACTGAGATCTGGGGAACCGGGCGGTGAAACGTTTTTGTATTTTGATCGGCGTTGATCTGCGTTAATCCGCCGCGAGTAAGGGTTCGTTTCTACGGCTCAGCGCTGCGAGTCCAGCCGGCTGATCTCGCGGCCGAACAGGGGATTCTGCGGAAAATCATTCTGCAAAGCCACCAGAAGTTCGCGCGCCCGCGGCTTATCTCTCTCGCGCACGTACGCGATCGCCAGCAGAATTCGCGCGAACGGCGCCAGATATTGGCCGCGGTCGGCGGTCACTTGCAACTCTCGAATGCCCGCCTGCTTGTCTCCTGACACTCCTCCCAGGCGCACCAGCCACCGCACCGGAGCCGCCATACTCCCCACAATGTATTGGCTCACGCCCGTCGCCAGATGCGCGTCATAGCAGTTCGGATCCACCGCCAGCAACTGTTGCGCCCACCCCGTCGCCTGCTTGGTGAAACGCAGCGACATCAGGTTCCGCTTCTCGATCAGCGCCGCGTAATCCGCCCGCAGCCCGGCAGCCATCGTCATGGCAAACAACGCGTCACGATTCTTGGCGTCTCTCGCCAGCCGCGCCTGAGCCCATTTCTCAGCTTGATCAAGCCCAGCATTGAAACGCTCCCGCAGCCCGGGATCGGGAGTGAATTGCCGGCGCCCGTCGAAGGCTTTGTCATCCTGGTAGAACTGCGACTCCAGCACTCCCAGCCGATCGAACTCCGAAAACAACAACGCCGCTGCCTCACAAGCCGGTCCCATCGGATTGTCCGGGTATTGCTGTTGCCACGCGGCAAACGCCTGATGGGCGTGGTCGAAGTCCAGGTCATAAAGAAAACGAAATCCGCTGTCCAGCGAGACGAGAACCTTCGGCGGCTCGGCCGCAGCCGCGCTGCCGAACCAGCAAACCAGCAATCCCGCCAGCAGTACCGCCTTCTGCACTCGCATCTCCTGAACAGTTTAGATGCCCACCCTACCTCTCCACCCGCCAATTTGCAAAAAAATTGTAAAACCAGCTCTTCTCGGCGTCCTCAGCGAACTCGGCGGTAGGAGCCTTTCCCGTTTGACCTCCCCGTAGCCCTTTGTTAGCGTGGTAAGTTCCTTCTTCCCAATAGTTCCAGCAGAAAAGAGAATCCCATGTCCCTCAAATTCCGCGGCGTTGACTTCATCGGCTTTGACGCTCTCCTGACCGAAGAAGAACTCCTGGTCCGCGATACTTCCCGAAAATTCATCGAAGACAACCTCATTCCCATCATCGAGGAGTGCAACCGCGCCGGCCGCTTCCCCCGCGAACTGGTCAAGCCCATGGCCGATCTCGGATTCTTCGGCGCCAGCCTCAAAGGCTACGGCTGCGCTGGCATGTCGAACGTCGAATACGGCTTGGTCATGCAAGAGATGGAGCGCGGCGACTCCGGCGTCCGTTCCTTCGTCAGCGTGCAGTCAGCGTTGGTCATGTACCCGATCTATGCCTTCGGCAGCGACGAGCAGAAGCAAACCTGGCTCCCCGCCCTGCAAAGCGGCGAAAAGCTGGGCTGCTTCGGCCTCACCGAGCCCGACTTCGGATCGAACCCCGGAGGCATGCGCACCCGCGCCCGCAAAGTCGGCAAGGAATACATCCTCAACGGCGAAAAGATGTGGATCACCTCCGGCTCCATCGCCAACGTCGCCATCATCTGGGCCAAGGTCGAAGACGAAGACAACAAAATCCGCGGCTTCTTAGTCGAAACCGATCGCCCCGGCTTCAAAGCCGAAGACATCCACGGCAAGTGGTCGCTGCGCGCTTCGGTGACGTCGGGTCTCTCCATGCAAGACGTGCACATCCCCGAGTCGAACTTGCTCCCGAAAACTGGCGGCCTCAAGTCTCCACTCATGTGCCTGAATCAAGCCCGCTACGGAATCGCCTGGGGTGCCTTAGGCGCAGCCATGTCCTGCTACGATTGCGCTCTCCAATACTCAATCCTTCGCAAACAGTTCCACGATAAACCCATTGCTTCTCATCAACTTGTACAAGAAAAGCTAACCTGGATGATTAACGAGATCACCAAGGGCCAATTGCTGGTTCTTCAGGTAGGAAGATTAAAAGATAAAGACAAAGCCGGCGCCCAGCACATCTCCATGGCCAAGCGCAACAATGTTTGGATGGCCCTCGAATGTGCCCGCAAATCCCGCGACATCCTCGGCGCCAACGGCGTAGCCGACGAATACCCGCTCATGCGCCACATGATGAACCTGGAATCCGTAAAGACCTACGAAGGCACCCACGACATCCACACCCTGATCATTGGACAAAGCGTCACCGGCGTAGACGCTTTCTGAACTAAGGGGGGATCAGCGTTTATCTGCGGAAATCTGCGGCTTAGCTTTAGGTTTTGATCCGTGTAAATCCGTGGCCGATTTTACTACAGCACACCTACCGTCGGCATGACCACCAACTCTTCCACCGTGCTATTGTCCGGCAACCGCAGCGCATCCACCACCGCCCGCGCCACCGTCTGGGCCGACATCATCTTCTTCCGCGGCGCCTCCCGCCAAAACGAATCCCAAATTACCGTGTCGGCCGCTCCCGGCAGCAGCGCAATCACCCGAATCCCCCTCGGCCGCACGTCCTCGCGCAACGTCTTGGTAAATCCCAGCCCGCCGTGCTTCGCCGCCGTATAGGCTGCCATCCCAGGAAACGCCCGCTTCGCCGAAATCGATAGATTGTTCACGATCGTCCCGCCGCGCTTCATCAGCGGCAAGGCCGCCCGCGTCACCAAAAACATCCCCGTCAAGTTCGTGTCGATCACTTCCCGCCACGCCGCCACCGGCAGCTTGTCGACTGTCAGATTCTCATGGGCCACACCGGCGTTGTTAACCAGAATGTCCAGCCTGTGAAACGTGCTCTTGACCGTACCCACCAACGCCGCAACCGCCCGCTCGTCCCGCACATCGCAAACCACCGCAAATACCTGTCCACCATACTTCGCAATCTGCGACGCGGCCTTCTTCAAAGAGGCTGCCTTGCGGCCGCAGATGACCACATCGCATCCCACACCCGCCAGCGCCTGTGCAATCGCCAGCCCAATCCCCTGGCCGCCGCCAGTGATCAAGGCAACTTTCCCTCGAAAACGATTGTTGTTGGTAGACACGATGCTTGCGTGGGGACAGCCGCCCTAGCCTGCCCTGAGCGAAGCCGAAGGGCTGTCCGGCGGGGCGCAGCTCCGCCGAAACCTACACCCCGTTTGCCCGATTCCGAATCAACGACAAAAATTCCGTCCGCGTTTCCTGCTCCTCGCGGAAGCATCCCAACATCGACGATGTCACCGCCGCCGAATGCTGCTTCTCCACTCCGCGCATCATCATGCACAGATGTCGGGCTTCGATCACCACGCCCACTCCCTGCGGCTCAATTGCCTTCTGGATGGTCTCCGCAATCTGCGTGGTCAGCCGCTCCTGGATCTGCAACCGCCGCGAGAAAATATCCACCAGCCGCGGAATCTTGCTCAGCCCGATCACTTTCCCGTTCGGAATATAGGCCACATGCACTTTACCGAAAAACGGCAGCATGTGATGCTCGCACAGACTGAACATCTCTACATCTTTTACGATCACCATCTGATCATAGGTGACCGTAAACAGCGCCTTCTTGAGCATCGCCTCAGGATCTTCTTTGTACCCCTTCATCAGATGTTCATACGCCCGATGCACCCGCTCCGGCGTGCGCGTCAAACCTTCGCGCTCGGGATCCTCCCCCAACCGCACAATCATCTCCCGCACCAATTCCTCAAAACTTGCGCCGGTGATCGTCGGACTCTCCACTGAACTCTTCACGTTTCTCCTCGGCGTACTCTGCGTACTCGGCGGTTAATGGTTTTCCTCTCCCGCATACTCAAACGAATTCATCAAAGTCTCTTCAAATCGCACTCTTTCCAGATGAGCCAGCCGGAACCCACGCTGCAAAATATCGTAAACTGCAATCGACAGATTCTCGGTAGTGGGAACCGTCTCCGCGAATTCCGGCAAAGTGTTCAAATTCTGCAAGCCAAACCGCTCCAGGATCTCCCGCTCCACAAACCCATCCAGATCCACCAGATTGCAAACCATCCCGTTCTCATCCACCTGCCCGCTGACCGTAACCTCCAGAGCATAATTGTGCCCATGTCCATGCGGATTGTTGCATTTGCCGTAAGTCGCGGCATTCTCCACCTCCGACATGGCATCGCTATGCAACCGGTGCGAAGCCGAAAACTTGTACCGCCTGGTCAGATGCGCTTTCATGCTTCCCCATAGAAATCCACAAACAAATCTGCCGTCTCATACACCCGCACCCGGTGCAACTGGGCTTCTTTCAGCTTGGAAGCCAGCCGCTGCCAGATCGCAATGGCCAAATTTTCCGTGGTAGGAATGCGCGTCGCAAACTCCGGCACCTCTTTATTAAGAAAGCGATGATCCATCGCATCCAGTACTTCACGATTCATCGTGTCTTTCAATTCCTTCAGATCGATCACGAACCCCGACCGCGGATCGACCGCACCCTTCACCGTGACTTCCAAAGTGTAGTTATGCCCATGCCCATTGGGATTGTTGCACTTCCCAAAAAGCCGCCGGTTCTCCTCCGCACTCAATGCCGGATTGTGATAGTAGTGCGACGCCGCGAATTCGGCCTTACGAGTTAGATAGACCACAGCTTCCCCTTATGATTTAAGTATGGAAAGCGCGAAAACGACGGTCCCTGCAGTCGCCAGAACCAATATCGCGGCCTGTCTTGGCCGGCGCAAGCGAGTCCACGTGCTCTCGCCCTCACGTCTCGGCTCGCCCAGCAGAAAGACGATTGCCAGACATACTCGGGACGGCCAATCATACGTTGCCCAACCGTGCTTATGAATTGATACCCCGGCACCGATCAAAAAAATAAGACCCGCGAGAGGTTAACCGACGACATGGTGCACCGCCTTTGCTGGGTCCTCTCGCATCGCTACCGCCTCACCCGACCCGCACTCTCTTCCCTTCCAACTAACCTTGCCCTCGCGATGCGCAACTTTCGACCGCAACAGCAAATACGAAAACATCGGCAACCCGATCACCGCCAAAACATCCGAAATCCACGAAAAATGCGCCTTCAGAATTCGCTTCAAGAACAACCCATACAGAGTCGCGCACAAAAGAC
>JBKQLO010000069.1:0-24094 GCA_052147055.1 Terriglobales bacterium | reverse complement strand
GCTCCCTGGGGGTCGCGGTTGCGCTGCTGGTGTGGATGTATATGGTTTCCCTCATCATCCTGGTGGCGGCAGAATACAACGCCATGCTGTTCCCGCGGGCCATGCTGGGGAAAGAGCTGGCGGCGCGCAAGACCCATGGGGCTGTAAGGCCGCGCGGCGGCTTCTGACCATCTCAACTCCTCTCATCAACAAATTCCCTTCAACTGATTCGACTTTTTGCCGATAGGTCTGGCATGCGCCGAGCCCTGCCCGAGCCACGGACCGCTGTGATGATCCTTGCCGAAGCGTCCTGGGAAGATCCAACCGGGGCTTTGCAGGCTGCTCCCGCGTGGATTGAAAACAAGTCTGTGGGAGGCGCCTGTGTCCGGCTCAAGATACCGATCGGGGTGGGGTCAAAGCTGAACGTCCAGGGGCGCTGGGAGCAGATCTCTGGCACTGCCAAATACTGTCGCAGCGTGGGAGGCAGCTACCTTATCGGGATTCAACGAGACTCGACTGCGAATTTTGTCCCTGAGCAGCCCGTTCTGGCAAGCGTTCCAACTCAGGAACGGACTCCTGAGGTCAAAGAAATCGTCCAGGAAAGGAAACCTATGCAACGCAAATGGTCTGAACTGGTGTATCGGCACAACAAGCAAGATGAAGGCAACGGGAATGGAGAAGCGCGCAAAGTTGAAAACGAAAACGGCGCGGTACCGGCAGCTCTGGGGACCGAGGCGGCGCGCAACGTCGTCAGGGAGGTGGGCACGGGCTTCCAAATCGAGCTTTTGTCCGCGGAGGACGTTTATCGAACCGCAGGAATCATGAATCTGCGGCGGGGATTCAGCGTCAGTAAAGTGGCGGGAATCCTGCACAGTGATCGCGCTCGCAGCCTGCCGAAAGAGGCGAAGCAGGCGGCGGTTTTAATGGCGCTGGACGCGGCGGGGGTGGCAGTCGACGAGGTTCTGCAAGACGCCAAAACCCGTCAGGAAGCGCTAAATTCGTACGAGGCGGAGTTGAGGAAAGAAGTCGAGGGAGAGTGGGCACGCAAGGCGGACGAGAATGTCCAAATCCAAGCCGAATTGGAACGCGCAAAAGCGCACTACATGGCACGGATCAGCCGCAACCTGGAAGGGGTGGCGCGAGAGAAAGCGGTCTTCGACCATTGGCTCGCGGCCAAAGCGCAGGAGTGCCGAAGCATGGCGGAAGCGGTCGAATTGTGTTTGAAATTGACCGAAAAGCCGGCCGGAAAGCCGGCCGGAAAGCCGGCTGAAGATTCGTTCCCAGGCGTGAGCGCCGCCGCCGGCGCCCAAGCGATGTGATGGCTCAGAGCGTGGCGTCGAGGGGCGCGGAGAATCAAAACAGATTCCGGAACCCCCAGAACAGGAAGCCCGCCAGCACCATCGACGCCGGCAGCGTGAGCACCCAGGCCATCGCCAGGTTGCGTACGGTGGACCATTGCAAGCCGGAATGGTTTGCGGCCATGGTGCCCGCGATGCCGGACGACAGCACATGCGTGGTACTCACCGGCATGCCGAACCAGTCGGCCGCGCCGATGGTGATCATGGCCGTGATTTCCGCGGCCGCTCCCTGGCCGTAAGTGAGGTGTTCCTTGCCGATCTTCTCGCCCACCGTAACCACGATGCGCTTCCAGCCGACCATAGTGCCCAGGCCGAGTGCCATGGCCACGGCAACTTTGACCCATCCCGGGATGAAACGAGTTGCCCCGTCCACGTGCTTCTTGTAATTGTCCAAGGCCGCCCAATCGGCGGCACCTATAGCCGGTTGCTTGGTCTTCTTCATCAGGCGCAGGGCTTCGCTTACCAGATACATATCATTGCGGAAGTTGCGTACGCGGTCATTCGGGACCTTGCCCAATTCGCCGAACAGCACGGTTTCATTGCCAATGTCGGTAACCAGTTGCCGCAGGGCCAGCATGGTGTTGGGACTGAATTCCCGGGTGCGAATGTAGTCGGTGACCTCTTCGCGGTCGTCGGCAATGACCGCGTTGGGACTGACATATTTTGATAGCGTGTTGCCGGCCAGTTGGGAAACCGCAATGAAGTCGTCCGACTGTTTATGAGTGATGGCATGGTTCAAGGCGTAGGCGGTGGGCACGGTGCCGACGAGGATCAACATGATGAGACCCATGCCCTTTTGTCCGTCATTCGAGCCGTGCGCGAAACTCACCCCGGTGCAGGTCAGTACTAAAAGGCAACGAATCCAGAATGGCGGCGGCTCGGTTCCCTCCGGGGCTTCGTAGAGTTTGCGGTTCTTGACGACCAGCTTCATCACCGACAAAAGCAGGAAGGCACAGGCAAAGCCCACGATGGGCGAGATCAGGAGCGTCTTTCCAATGTTCGTGGCCTGCGCCCAGTCCACTCCACTGGTGCCGGTTTTCGCGGATATCAACTGATTGGCGATGCCTACGCCGATGATGGAACCGATCAAGGTGTGCGAACTGGAGGCGGGCAATCCGAAATACCAGGTGCCAAGGTTCCAAATGATGGCTGCGACCAGCAACGCGAACACCATCGCGAAGCCAGCCTTGCTGCCCACCTGCAGGATCAGTTCAACCGGTAACAGAGAGATGATTCCGAAAGCGACCAGGCCGCTGGAAGTCAACACGCCCAGGAAGTTCCAGAACCCGGACCACACTACTGCAATATGCGGCTCCATCGAATGGGTGTAGATGACGGTCGCCACGGCGTTCGCGGTGTCGTGAAATCCATTCACAAACTCGAACCCCAGCGCTACCAGCAGCGCGATGCCCAGCAAAACGTAGGGCATAATGGATCCGCTGTGAACGGTGGAGAGATCCGAGAGCAGTTGATACGCGGCGTAAATGATCCCTACGAGCAGCACGACCCCAAAGCCCAGCATGCCGAGCCTTCCCGGGCTTTTATTGAGCTTTGCTTCCAGTGTGGGTGCGGCGGTCGCCATACGAAGTCTCCTGTTTCCTATGGTTTCAAGATTCGGTGCCAAATCCCGGCTTAGCGTCCGCGAAACTATACAAGAGGATTGTTACGGGAGTGTGAATACGCATGCGCGGCTGTTACGAAATCCGAACACGGGCGAGAGGCGTGGATTGCCATCCTGCGATGTTCTAAGATGCGGGAACGCCTAAACGGAGACAAGCTTATGGAGCCGTCACAAGAACATCCACCGAGTTCGGGACCAAATGACCTGGTTCGGTACGGTTCTTTGTGGAGCCCGCGCCTTGAACAGTTGAACCAAGTTGGTCGCGGGGCGGTCGCGGTGCTGGTATGCCACGGCATGGGTCAACAGGTCCGATACGAGACGATCAGCTCCATAGCCAGCGCAATTCAGACCGCAGCGAAAAAAGACGGCGGCGTTTCAGAGCCGGTCACCGTGCGTCTTTCCGAAGCCAACGACGATTTTCTGGCCCGCGCGGAACTGAGGTGGGCTGACAAGCAGGGCGGCAGCCATGAAGTCCACGTCTATGAGGCGTACTGGGCGCCAGTTACCGAGGGCAGGGTCACCTATTGGGACACGATCAAGTTCCTGCTCAGCGCTGCCTACAACGGGTTGAGATACAGCCTTTTTCGACAAACGTTCGAGCGTTGGATGTTTGGCGGCCAAAAAGCTCTGAAAATCAATAGTTTCACCTCGCTGGCGATCTTAGCCGTAGTAGCCGTACTGGGACTGCAAGTGGGGATAATCGCCTACGTTACGCTGGAATTAGGGCAACAGTACAAGACCATCCTGTCGCAGCCGCTGCCGGCGAACCACTTTCTGGCCTGGTTCCAGTGGATCGTGCCCTTGCTTCCAGGGATTGACGTGATATGGCGGCACTCCTATTGCGATCGGGTGTGGTGGACGGCACTCGGACACTTGATCCTGTGGTTTGGTTTGATTGCTGAGGCGTACTACGTCCGCTACTTCATCATTCAGTATGTTGGGGACGTTGCGGCGTATATATCTCCCTACAAGGACAGCAAGTTTGATGAGATCCGACATGCCATACAAAAGATCGGACTGAATGTCGGCAAGGTCATCTATGGATTTGACGCCTCTACCACTGTGCCGAATTACCAGCGCGTGGTCATGGTCGGACATTCGCTCGGGTCGGTGCTGGCATACGACACCTTGAATGCGCTCATCAATGAGGACAGCATAAACGTCCCTGTGAAGCAGCGCGATGTAGTGGGGAAATCCCGTGCGCTGATTACCTTTGGTTCTCCTCTGGACAAGACCGCGTTCATTTTTCGGACACAAGCCCGCAATGACCAGCAGTGGATTCGAGAGCAGCTCGCTGCCAGTATGCAGCCCCTCATTGTCAGCTACCCTCAATACCGTCCAACCAACAGCTTTAACTGGGTCAATATCTGGGCCCGGATGGATGTCATCAGCGGTTCGTTGGAATACTATGACGATCCCACTCAGGGGGCGGCACTCAATCCGGTCGAGAATATGCAGGATCCTGATGCGCGCCGGCCCCTGCTTGCGCACGTGCAGTATTGGGACAACCCGACGTTGCGGGACCAGTTGTACAAGTATGTGAAGTAAGGAGCAGCGTGAGCCCCGCTTCGTAAACCCGCCATATACAATATTCATGTCACCAAAATCTGATCGGGGAGAACTGTGCAGAAGGGAAATCGCTCGCCGAGTGCCGGCGCGGGAGGGCAAATTGCCGATGTCCGCCGCGCCAAGATCATCTGTACGGTTGGACCGTCCTGTAATTCGGAGGCACTGCTTCGCGACCTGATGCGCCTGGGCATGGACGTGGCCCGGCTGAATTTTTCCCACGGCACTCATGAAGAACATGGGCGGGTGATCGAGCGTTTGCGGCGGGCGGCGGAGAAGGAAGACCGCACCATCTGCATTTTGCAGGACCTGCAAGGTCCCAAGATCCGCACCGGAGAGCTCAAAGGCCACACTCACGTCATGCTCAAGGCGGGAGCGAAGGTCACCATCACTCCCCGAGAAATTGAGGGCACGGCTGCGCTGATCTCTACCACGTTTCGTGATCTGGCGCGGGAAGTGCAAACCGGCGCGCGTATTCTGCTGTCCGACGGACTGATCGAGTTGAGGGTCAGCCGCGTGCGTGAAAACGAGGTAGAGTGCGAGGTCATCAACGGCGGGCCGCTGGGCGAACATAAAGGCATCAATCTGCCGGGGATTGCGCTGTCCATCCCCGCGCTCACGCAAAAAGACCGGGCTGACCTGGAATTCGGGTTGAGGCATGGGGTGGATATGATTGCGGTTTCGTTCGTGCGTTCGGCGGCCGATGTGGGCACCGCCAAACAGCTGATTGCGGCCCATGGCAGCGATGTCCCGGTGATCGCCAAACTGGAGAAGCCGCAGGCGCTGGAACATCTGGAAGAAATCCTGGAAGTGACCGATGGAGTGATGGTGGCGCGTGGAGACCTGGGCGTGGAGATGCCGCCGGAAAAGGTGCCGATTATTCAGAAGCACGTGATCCGGCGGGCGTCGGACTGGCGGAAGCCGGTGATCACGGCGACCCAGATGCTGGAGTCGATGGTCGAAAACCCCCGTCCCACGCGGGCGGAGGCCAGTGACGTGGCCAACGCGGTGTTCGACGGGAGCGATGCGGTGATGCTTTCGGCGGAAACCGCCAGCGGGCGATATCCGCGGGAAGCAGTTACCATGATGGCGCGGATTGTGGTGGAAGCCGAGCTGAACCTGCGGGATTTTCCCCGGCGCCGGCGTGAAAAACATTCGTTGAGCGTGGCCGAAACCATTTGCGAAGCGATCGCGCATGCCGCCGAAGACCTTCCCATGGGCGCGATCGCGGTGTTTACGGAAACAGGGAACACCGCGCGTATGATTTCGAAGTATCGCCCCAAGGCGAGTATCTTCGCCTTCAGCCACGTGCCGGCAGTATGCAATCGCATGAATCTGCTGTGGGGAGTGCACCCGCTGGTGCAGGCGCCGGTGCACAGCGGAGATGACATGCTGACGGCGGCGGAACAGGCGCTGCTGGACCGGGGACGGATCGGCGTGGGAGATGTCCTGGGTGTGGTGGCGGGGACGCAGATGGCCTCCGGATCGACTAATTTTATGCGGCTGCATGTGGTGACCGAGGATGAGGCGGGAAGTGTGCAATCTCCCAAGCAGCGTGGCGTCACGCGGCGGAGGCGTTGAGCTTTACCATGGCTGAGATACTATCGCTTGCGATTTTTGTACCGCTTCCCGAGAGCCAGGAGGCTGCGCTGGTTACCATGCGAGAGTTGGGAGCAGCGCTGACCAAAGGCGGATACGGTAGAGACTTGGTCTATCGGGATGTGAAGTCGGACCAGTACATCCTGCTGCGTTATTGGCGGTCGGAGGAAGCGCGGCGGGCGGCTTTGGAAGATCCCGACGTTCTGCGCTGCTGGGCGAAGCTGGCGGGGGAGATTCGGACGGTGAGCGTGATGGAGACGCTGGAAGAGGCTGGAGATTAGCGAATGTTGCCCTCGGCCGGCGCGGAACCGTTCGCTGATATATCGGTTGACCCAGCAGTGCGCGGTTTTCTGCACCGTCCGGATTCGCCCCAGAACGGTCTCGTACTGACCCACGGAGCG
The DNA here is from genome assembly GCA_052147055.1 of Terriglobales bacterium. Lineage (GTDB taxonomy): Bacteria > Acidobacteriota > Terriglobia > Terriglobales > Acidobacteriaceae > JABCZH01. The sequence continues at coordinate 17,570 of JBKQLO010000069.1, read as the reverse complement.
GGATCGAACTCGCGTGCGCCTTTGCTGGTGGGGTTGGCAGAGAGCTTTGCCAGCGCGGGTTTCGCGGTGCTGCGCTGTGATTTGCCGTATCGCCAGGCACGACCGTATGGGCCGCCGCGGCCGGGCGACGCCGTCCGTGATCGCCAAGGATTGATGAACGCAGGGAACGTGCTGAAGAAGCTTGCGCCAGGCCGCGTTTTCCTCGGCGGCCATTCCTACGGTGGGCGTCAAGCCAGCATGCTGTGTGCGGAGCAGCCGGCGCTGGTGGAGGGTTTGCTGCTGTGCTCCTATCCTCTGCATCCGCCGGGCAAGCCTGATCGGCTGCGCACTCAACACCTGCCTAGCCTCCAGATCCCAGTTCTGTTTGTCCACGGGACGCGTGATCCGTTTGGCACGATCGAAGAACTGGATGCAGCGCGAAAGCTGATCCCTGGGAAGACGGCGTTGCTAAGGGTCGAGGGGGCGGGGCACGACCTGGGGTTCAAAGGGAAGGCCAAGCGGGAGGAATTGCCGGACGAGATCGTGGCGGAATTTCTTAGACTCCTTGGTTGATCGGTGTTAATCCGCGAAAATCCGTGGCCGCTTTTGCTCTAGTTGACCCAACCGGATTTCGACCCGCCGTTTTTCTTGTCCAAATCGTCCGGGGGGACGTAGTTGCCGTGTTCGTCGAAGGTCACTTTGCGGTCATGCTTGCCCATGTAGACTTCGAATTTGCGCGCGGCGCGGCGGCGTTTCCAGCGGTAGTAGGAATTACGCAGGTTGAAGTATTGTTCCGAGGCTCCGAATGTCAGGCCGCGGCGGGGCATGAACTTGATGTAGAGAAATCCGAAAAGCAGGCCGCCGAGGTGGGCGAAATTCGCCACTCCTTGCCCAGGCTGAAAGGTTGCAATCACGACCAGGAAGACCATGATGAGGACCATGTATTTGGCCTTCATCATGAATGGCAGGGGAAACATGAAAATTTCGCGGTCGCCGTAAAGCAGGCCGAACGCTGCCAGGACACCGTAGACGCCGCCAGAAGCTCCAATGGTGGACGTGCCCGGGCTGACGCCAGGGATGGGCGAGTAGGCAACCGCGATGGTCGTCAAGGCTGCGCCGGCCACGCAGAACAGATAGAACTCCAGGAATTTTTTCGATCCCCAATCCTGCTCCTGCTGGGCGCCGAACATCCAAAGCATCAGCATGTTGATCAATACGTGGCCGACACCAGCATGCAGGAATGAATAGGTGAGGAGTTGCCACACCATCCCGTAGTGCACCACCAGAGCCGGTACCAATCCACCGTAAAGCTCCAGAATGGCCTTCATTCCGGGAGCAACCGCACCCAGCAGGACCTGTAGAAAGTAGATTCCCACGCAGGCAATGACGATTTTCTTCACCCAGGGAGTGAAGGGTGGGAAGCTCAGCGAGAGGGTGCGTCCAGAGGGCATAAACTCAGTTGTCGGTCGGTCGTCGCAGGTCGTTCGTTAATCGCTGCGCGGCGATGCGACAGACCGCAATTTTCACATGTTAACAGGTCGGGGCTCGTACTGAGCCACGGCCAGACGGCGCTACCGTCAAGGCGGGGCTGTCCGCCTGAAAATTGGCGATCCATCGGGTCGTCGAAGAGTCGCGATGCCTGAATCCCGCATCATATCCGGCCTCGGAGGTCAAGACAGATTTTGACAGTCAAGTACTTGACCTCCGCCGCCAGAGCCACTAAATATTATCAGTGTGGCCTAATAGATACGGAGGCAATTATGGTCTTGTGTCCCGAGTGCGAGCATAACCTGGATATCGACGAGGACGGAGTCGATGAGGGGGAAGTGGTGTCCTGCCCGGAGTGCGGCACCGACTTTGAGGTGGTGACGGTCAGCCCCATCGCCCTGAAGTCGGTGGAAGAAGCAAAGTATGAGGAGGACGACGAAGAAGAGGAAACAGAAGACGGTGACTACTCTTAAGTTGCACCCGGAGCGATTCCCAGGTTGTGCCCGCGGTGGTCTGAGTATCCTGGTTTGTTTGGTGGCGATTGCAGCACTCGGTCTTAAACTTACGGAGGCATCTGCCAGCGATGCCTCCTCGCAGCAAGAGAGTCAGGGGAAACCCTACGCGGTGATTGTTGGAACCGTTTGGGGACCCGACGACAATCCGGTTTATGGGGTACGAGTCAAGATTCGCCCTGAGAACGAGAAGAAGGCTCGCTGGGAGGTCTATTCGGATCACCACGGAGAGTTTGCCGTACGCGTCCCCGCAGGCAAGGCAGACTATGTGGCCTGGGCCGATTTGAAGGGCCATAAATCTACGAACGGCGATCGGTTACAGCCGGGTGACAGCGTGACCATCCACGTGGAATACGACGAGCGCGTGGATACCGGGTTGCATCTAAAATGACATATCCCGCGCGGATGGAGGGACTCGACATGAAGAGGCGATCTGCAATGGTATTGGGGATGCTGGTTTTCATCGGCGTCCTCTCCATTTCAGCGGCGGGAGCAAGTCCGAATGCCGCAAAAGATAAGGACAAGGCCGTCGGGCGCATGCTGACGGGCAAAGTTCTGGACAAGCGGGACAACCCGGTGATCGATGCGGTGGTCTACCTCTCCAACACGCGCACGCGCGCGGTGAAGACCTACATCGTCGGACCCGACGGCACCTACCGCTTTCCTGAACTCTCTCTCAACGTTGACTATGAGATCTATGCGCAATACAAAGGGCAGAAGAGTGACACCAAGGCAGTGAGCCAGTTCGATGATCACAAGCTGATCAACATTGTGCTGAGAATCGACACCAAGTAAGTCCACACTTCTCCAGGGAGCGCCATTCTTGCATTCATCCTCGAATATCCCCGCTATGGTTCCGGGCCGCGCACGCGGGCTGCAATTTGGTTTGGCGATTGTGGTTGCGGTGGGAATCGCAGCCGGACTGCATCTGGGTTGCGGCAAGAGTGCCGGCAATCCTCAGCCAACCATGCCTACGCAGCCGCCGCCAGGGGCGACGCCGGCAGACGCCGTGCTTACTTTTCACAATGACAATCCCCGTACCGGACAGAATCTGAATGAAACTATCCTGACCCCTGGCAACGTGAAGGCTGCAAGTTTTGGCAAGCTGTTTGTGATCTCGACCGACGGCAAGGTCGATGCCCAGCCCCTTTATCTGCCGAACGTCAACACCCCCAACCACGGCACGCACAACATTCTTTATGTGGCGAGTGAGCACGGCACGGTGTACGGACTCGACGCCGATACCGGTTCGGTCGTCTGGCAAATTTCCACTTTGCTTTCAGGCGAGAAGACCAGCGACGACCACAATTGCTCGCAAGTGACGCCGGAGATTGGGGTGACGGCGACCCCGGTGATCGATTCCTCGGCCGGCCCGCATGGCACCATCTACGTAGTGGCGATGTCGAAAGACAGCTCTGGAACATACCATCAGCGACTGCATGCGCTGGACGTGACTACCGGTGCGGAACAGTTCGGCGGACCGCAGGAGATTCAAGCGACTTCCCCAGGAAATGGAGACAACAGTTCGGGAGGAAGCGTAGTCTTCGCTCCTGGGCAATACGAAGAGCGTGCAGGCGTGCTGCTGGTCAATGGCATTGTGTATACCGCGTGGACCTCGCATTGCGACCATCGTCCGTACACTGGCTGGGTGATCGGATACGACCAGAGTACGCTGGCCCAGGTCAGCGTGTTGAACGTAACTCCGAACGGCAGCGAAGGCGCCATCTGGATGGCCGGTTCCGGACCGGCGGCGGACACCGGCGGCAACATCTATCTACTGGACGCCAACGGCGTTTTTGATACCACGCTCGACGCTCGCGGGTTCCCCAACCAGGGTGATTTCGGGAATGCTTTTCTGAAGATCTCGACCACCAACAAGCAATTGGCAGTCGCAGATTATTTCGAGATGTTCAATCAGGCGGCAGAGAATGGCGCAGACCAGGACCTGGGTTCGGGAGGGGCGCTGGTGCTGCCCGATTTCACTGACAGCACGGGGAAGGTTCGTCACCTGGCGGTTGGCGCTGGCAAGGACAAGAACATCTACGTTGTCGACCGAGATGCGATGGGAGGATTCAACACGAACTCCAACAACATCTACCAGCAGGTCTCAGGGGCCTTGTCCGGAAGCGTGTTTTCCATGCCGGCGTACTTTAATGACACCGTGTACTACGGAGCTGTAAAGGATCGGATCAAGGCATTTGCCATCAGCCAGGCGCGGCTGGCGACGGCTCCCAGTTCGCGGACGAGCCACAGCTTTCCGTATCCGGGGACGACGCCCAGCATCTCTGCGAATGGGACCAGCAATGCGATCCTGTGGGCGGCGGAGAACGACGATCCGGCGGTGCTGCACGCCTATGATGCAACCAATCTGGCCACCGAGCTGTACAACAGCAGTCAGGCTCCCGATTCACGAGACGAACTGAGCGAGGGCAACAAGTTCATTGTTCCGACGGTAGTGAATGGCAAGGTGTACGTAGGGACGATCAACGGAGTTGGGGTATTTGGACTGCTGAAGTAGGGAAATTCGGCCACGGATTTTCGCGGATCAACACGGATCAAAAGAACAAACAAAATGAAAAAGGCCGCCACAAAAATGGCGGCTTTTTCGTAGTGCCTTTTTGATCCGTGAAAATCCGTGGCCGATGTTGCCTTTCAGTTGCCTTCGTTGCCGGCGCGCTTCCACGACATCAGTTCGCCGATGGTGGAACCACCGGTGCTGGAAGCGGGATGCTTATAGGCCTCGACTTCCTTGTGTGAGGCTTCTTCGCCCACGGCCTTGATGCTGAGCCCGACCTTCTTTTCTTCCGGATGCATCTTGATGATCTTGAAGTCGTGCTCCTGCCCCGGCTCAAGCGTGAGCGGCTGGCCATTGCCGTCCACCGCTTCCGAGTTATGGCAGAGACCCTCAATGCCATCCGAGATCTCCACGAACGCCCCAAAGCTGGCTACCCGCAGAACTTTGCCATGCATTACGTCGCCCACATGATGTTTCTCGAAGAAAGCTTCCCAAACGTCGGGTTGCAACTGCTTGACGCCGAGTGAGAGGCGGCGCTTGTCGGGTTCAATTGCCAGCACCACCGCCTTCACGCGGTCGCCCTTCTTGAGCACTTCCGAAGGATGTTTTACCCGCTTGGTCCAACTGAGATTGCTGACGTGGACCAGACCGTCGATGCCGTCTTCAATCTCAATAAACGCGCCAAAGTCAGTCAGGTTGCGCACCCGGCCTTCCACCTGGGCACCCACGGGATACTTCTCATGCAAGGCGTCCCAGGGGTTGGAAGCCAGTTGCCGCATACCCAGAGAAATGCGACGCTCTGCCGGACTCACGCTCAGCACCACGCATTCCACCTGATCGCCCACATTCACTAATTTGGAGGGATGCTTCATGCGCTTCGACCAGGTCATCTCGCTGACGTGCACCAGGCCTTCGATACCCTGCTCCAGTTCCACGAATGCGCCGTAGTCAGTGACGCTGATGACGCGGCCGCTGACGTGGGCGTCCACGGGATAACGGTGTTCGGCATCCAGCCAGGGGTCGGGAGTGAGCTGCTTGAATCCCAGCGAAACCCGTTGCTTGTCTTTGTCGTACTTCAACACCTTCACGTGAATGGTGTCGCCGACGTTCACCAGGTCGCGGGGATGCGTCAGCCGCCCCCAGGACATATCGGTAATGTGCAGCAGGCCGTCGATGCCGCCCATGTCCACGAAAGCGCCGTAGTCGGTCAGGTTCTTGACCACGCCGGTCAGGTCGCTGCCTTCTTCGAGGTGCTCCAGCGTCTTGGCGCGTTTCTCGCCTTGTTCTTCTTCCATCACCTGCTTGCGCGAAACCACAATATTGCCGCGCTTCTTGTTGAGCTTGATGATGGCCACTTCCAGCACTTGGCCTTTGGCGGCGTCCAGGTTGCGAGTACGGCGCAGATCGGCCTGCGAGCCCGGCAGAAACGCGCGGGCGCCCATGATATCGACCGTAAGGCCGCCCTTGATGCGCTCGACCACGGTCGCCTGGATGGGCTTCTTCTCGTTGTAAGCCTTTTCAATTTCATCCCAGGAGCGGATCTTTTGCGCCTTTTGGTGCGAGAGATTGATGTAGCCTTCCTCAGCTGCGCCCTTGTCCCGCATGACGGCGATTTCGTCGCCCGGCTGAAACCTGGGCTTGCCCTCGTGATCCAGCACTTCGGCGAGCGGCAGCATGCCTTCGGACTTGGCGCCGATATCCACCACCACGTGGGTGGGGGTGAGCTTGAGCACGGTGCCCTTGATGACTTTGTCATCACCGGCGGCCTCTTCGGTCTCGGTGGTGAAGCTCTCGAGCGCAGAGGCAAAGTCGTCGCCGCCTGAGAGGGCGGGTTTGTCGTCCGAGCGCTCGGGGGATGGCCCCGCCGCTGCGACTTCCGCAGTGGAGTCGTCGGGTGAAGCTGCGACGGGTTCGGTTATGGTTGAGGTGGCGGATTCCGGGTTGTGTGGGTTGTTGTCGTCGAGCAAGGTCATGGCCTCTCTGGTCAAATCGCACGCTTGAGTGCGAAGGATGCGGGGCTTGCTTAGCAGACTGCTGGCGTGAGCCTTTGGTTGTGTTGAGCCCGTTCTGGCGAACGGACTGTTGACAATCCCAGCGGTCGGACGTTTCTAAGAGCTAACCCGCGTCCTAAGGGAACTCTTCGACTATAGCAACCGCTTCGGAAGGGTGTCAAACCCCAAAAATGAGGAAATTTGGGGAGTGTTACGGGCAGGTTAAAAGCCGGGGAAAAGGCCGCAAAACCTCCGCTTCCGAAGCGCTGGGGATGGGGGGATGGGCATTTCGGCTTCCCTGGTGGTAGTCGATCAGGTTTATATCGCCTGGCCGGAGCGAAGGTTGCCGGAGAGGCGACGGTGCGGAAACCCGCGCGGAAAGCGCCATCCGGCTGCGCGGCGCGAGCGATCTAGGTGTATAATCCGCGCGGCCTTGGGGGAACCCGGTGCAAGGGTCGAAGAAGAGATCGGCCGGCATCCAGGTGTCGATCCCCGACCGAGTGCCCGAGCTAGGAGACGATGTGAAACGTTCAGTGAAAAGTCATTTCGCAAATACTTCCGTGCGGGCGGTTGTCCGCGCCACGGCTGTTATTTCTTGCTTGTTTCTGGCGGTTGCGTTCTCCGCGACGGCGCTGGCTCAGACTGGATATACGGGAATTTTTGGCGGCGGCCCGTTTTACAAGAACGCGGCACCCAACATCACGGAAATTGAAAATTCCGGTTTCACCGAAGCCATCGTGTGGAGCGTTGAAGTCAGTAGCGTTGGAGACTTGAATTTCAACGGAGAGTTTCCGTTAACTTCCAACGGCGTCTATGTCGGCAATCAGACCCATCCCGATTTTCCCGGGAACATGGCGCAGTTGAAGCAAGGGACGGTGAAGCGAGTCACGTTCAGCGTTGGCTCCTCCAACTTTGGCGACTGGCAGGACATTACAGCCCTCATCAACGCTCAGGGAACCGGCCCAAGCAGCATCCTTTATAAGGATTTTCAGGCCCTGAAGGCTGCCATCCCGGCTCTCGATGCCATCGATTTCGACGATGAGAACAGCTATAACTCTCCCACCACGATTGCCTTTGGAGTCATGCTCGGCAATTTGGGTTATCACGTAATGCCCGACCCTTACACCAACAACAGTTATTGGACGAATGTGGTGGCGCAGATCAACACCCAGCTGCCGGGCACAGTGGACGGAGTTCACCTCCAGGCCTATGCCGGTGGCCAGGGAAACAGCCCCTGCTCGACGGAGTGGAATTTCGGGAGCGTTCCGGTGTTCCCCGGTTTGTGGGACAAAAATGATACTCCGGCACAGGTCGAGAGCATCATGAGTGGCTGGCACAGCGAGTGTGACATTCTTGGCGGATTCATGTGGATTTACGACAATTTCGTGGGCAACGGCCTGGCGGCACAATATGCCGCCGCGATCAATACCGCCGTGGGCGCGAGCGGTTTCACGCTTTCCGGACCCAGCAGCTTGTTCTTGAATCAGAGCGGCAAGACCGGCGCCATAATCACCATCACCCCCGAGAACGGATTTAACGGGCATGTGACGCTGAGTCTTTCGCAACTGCCAAAGGGTGTGAAGGGCGGATTCCGAGGGCAAACCGACCAGCGAAAAATGGGCTTCGAGGCCAGTGCTTCTGCCACCACAGGGCTGTTTCCTGTAACCGTAACCGGCACTTCGGGCTCCATCCAACAGACTCTTACGTTTACCCTGGCGGTGAGCGGCGCCATCGGCAGCACCGGAGTGGGCACGCAGGTAGATCTTTCTTCGCAGTTTGACGTGTACGGAATCTACCAGGACGGCAGTACCTATACGACCGGAGGTCTCGATGGCCTCGGCTATTCCTACTCGGCCAATCTGCTCACCGGGTCGCGCGTGATTAACGGCGTGCTGTTCGATTTCGGTCCGGCGAATATGCCCGATGTGGTCGGTTGTAGCGGCCAAACGGTTGCGCTGCCAGCTGGGCAGTTTTCTGATTTTGCGCTGCTTGCCAGCGGGGTGAACGGCAATCAATTGAGCGAGACTCTCATCGTCCACTACACCGACGGCAGCAGCGCGCAAGTTGGTCAAAGCTTCAGCGACTGGTACACGCCGCAGGACTTTCCCCGCGAGTATGAGGCCGTCGGTATGGCATACCGCAACTTTGACGACGGAACCAAAGACAAGAGGACGTTCAGCCTCTACGCGTACCTGTTCCCATTGAATGGGAACAAGGTGGTGCAGAGTATCACTTTGCCAGACGATCCCGATGTTGTGATCCTGGCGGCGACTTTGTTGACTGCGAAGCCGGCAAATTGAGTTCCGGGAACAACGGCAGCCCGGCCTGTCGCGCACTTTGCGAAAGGTCGGGCCATCAGGATGACATAATGCGTGGGTTCCGAAAGTTCGCGCTATCTGCTACTCTGCCCTGCGATGGATTATCTCTGGACTCCCTGGCGCTACGCCTACGTCACCGCGGAGCAAAAGACCTCCGGCTGCATCTTTTGCGAGTTGCCCAAGCTGGGAGACGACGCGGGGGCTCGCATCGTTTACCGGGCCAAGTATTGCTACATCGTGCTCAACACTTTTCCCTATACCCCCGGGCACGTGATGGTTGTGCCCTTTGCCCATCTCGATGAGTTGCAAAAGCTGCCGGTTGATGCAGCTCACGAAATGATGGAGCTATCGCAAAAGATGGAGCGGGTGCTGCGGCAGCTTTATAAACCGGACGGAGTGAATCTGGGAATGAATATCGGCAAGGCGGCGGGGGCCGGGGTTGCGGGACACATCCACATGCACGTGCTGCCGCGCTGGGTGGCGGATTCCAACTTTGTCTCGGTAGTGGGCGAGACGCGGATCCTGCCGGAGACTCTGGACATTACCTACGAAAGGATCAAGGCCGGGCTGCAATCGCCGGTGTCATCCTGAGCGGGGTTTCGAAGGGCATGAAATCCCACCCAGGATGAACGCCGCGACGAAAGCGCACAATCGACGCCCAATAAGTGAGCCGCGATGCTCCCAGTGCGCCATCTCTCGTAAGCGGGCCTGCGCTGTATCGTCGGTCGGCCCGCAAAGCCTGATTCGGTAACAGACTGGTCTCGGGGGAGGGCCAGCGGAACGCATCGGGAAGAGTACTGGGGTCGGACACTGCGATTTGTCAAAAGATTGTCAAAAGAAGGTAAAGTTTCATGAAGTGGGAGGGCAACACAACAAGCTAGCCTTGTAGCAGTTTTTCCATCTCACTTTCGCTGATCACGCGGACGCCTAACTCGTTGGCTTTGTCCAGCTTGGAGCCGGCGTCAGCTCCGGCGACCACGTAGTCGGTTTTCTTGCTGACGGAGCCGGCCACGCGCCCGCCGGCGTCTTCCAGGGCCTTCTTAACCACATCGCGGGGGCGGGTGAGCGTGCCGGTCAGGACAAAGGTCTTTCCGGCGAGCCTGGTCCCGCGTTCTTTTTTCTTGCCGGTGAAGGTGAGTTCTGCGTCGCGCAGGCGCTCGATGAGCTTCCGATTGCTGGGCTCGGCGAAGAACTCCACGATGCTTTGCGCGATCCGTGGGCCGACCTCGGTGACGTTTTGTAGCTCTTCTTCGCTCGCGTCCATCAGGTCGTCCATCGAGCCGAAATGCTCGGCGAGAAACTGCGCGGTGCGTTCGCCTACCATGCGAATGCCGAGCCCGTAGATCACGCGTTCGAGCGGTAGTTTCTTGGAAGCTTTGATTTCATCGAGCACGTTTTGCGCCGACTTGTCGCCCATGCGTTCGAGCGAAAGCAGTTTGTCTTTGGTGAGTTCGTAAATGTCGGCGACATTCTTGACCAATCCGCGGTCGGTGAGTTGAGCGACCAGCGCGTCGCCCATGCCCTCAATATTCATGACGCCGCGCGAGGCGAAGTGCAGAATGGTCTCACGCAGCTTGGCGGGACAGTTGGCGTTGACGCAGCGATAATCGACTTCGCCTTCGCTGCGGACGACATGTGTGCCACATACCGGACACTTCTCGGGCATGTGAAATAACCGGTGGCCGCGGGGATGTTGTTTGTCCTCGACCACACGCGTGACTTTGGGGATGACGTCGCCGCCGCGTTCGACTTCCACCCAATCTCCGATCTTCACGCCCAGGCGCTCGATCTCATCCAAGTTGTGCAAGGTGGCGCGGCTGACGGTGGTGCCGCCGATGGGAACCGGTTTCAGCGCGGCAACGGGTGTGAGCTTTCCCGTGCGGCCGACCTGAACCAATATGTCCTCGATCTGGGTGATGCCGGAACGGGCGGCGTATTTGTAGGCGATGGCCCAGCGCGGCGCTTTGCCGGTGAAGCCGAGTTCGTCCTGCAAAGAAGTGCGATCAACTTTGACCACGATGCCGTCGATTTCGTAGGGTAGCTTTTCGCGGCGGGTCTCCTGCTGCTCGATGAATTTCCAGACTTCGTCGAAGTCTTTGGCCAGTTTGCGGCTGGGGTTCACCTTGAAGCCGGCGGCGTCGAGCGCGTCGAGAGTTTTCCAGTGGCGGTCGAAGTAGGTGCGGCCGTCTTTGAGCAGCATGTAAGAAAAATAGTCGAGACGGCGTTCGGCAGTGATGCTGGCATCGAGCTGACGGACTGTCCCGGCGGTGGCGTTGCGCGGATTGGCGAATAGCGACAGGCCCTGCCGCTCCCGATCTTCGTTCATCTTCTTGAATGAGGCAATGGGCATGAGCATCTCGCCGCGAACCTCGAAGTCGGGGGGGATACCGGAGGCTTTCAGTTTTTCCTTGGAGATGGAAAGTGGAATGGAGCGGACAGTGCGCACATTCAAGGTGACGTCTTCGCCGACGGCGCCATCGCCGCGAGTGATGCCGCGCAACAGTTTGCCATTCTCATAAATCAGGGCCAGCGACATGCCGTCTAGCTTCAGCTCACAGACGTAGTCAATGTCCTTGCGGCCGCTGAGTTCGTGCACGCGACGATCCCAATCGCGGAGATCGTCCAGGTTGTAGGTGTTGTCGAGCGACAACATGGGCGAAGAGTGCGGCGCCTTGACCACGCCTTCGCGGGGCTGGCCGCCGACGCGCTGGGTGGGAGAATCGGTGGTGATGAGCGCAGGATGGTCAGCTTCGACCTTTATGAGTTCGTTCATCAGTTGGTCGAACTCAGCGTCGGAGATTTCGGGATCGTCGAGCGCGTAGTAACGGTATTCGTGATGGCGGATCTTATTGCGGAGGGCTTCGATCTTCTTCTCGGCGTCTTTGTCTTTAGTCGCGGACATTGGAGAAATTATAGGCGAGAATCTTAAAACGCTGAGGACGCAGAGGGCGGGCGGAGAACCCAGAGAAACCTGGCTTGCGGTAAGCTACAGGCCTCGGTTCTGGAGACCTTCGATGCCCAAAGCTGCGGCGCCGTTTCTGTTGTCTGAATCCTTGCTCACCGCGTTCGACACCAACGACCGCATCAATCAGTACATGATCGAGAACCTTCCTGCGGACGCTTGGCGAGCGGAGCCACCCGAGGGGAAAGGGCGGACAGTCGCAGCGATTGTGGCCCATATCCACAACGTGCGGGTCATGTGGCTGAAGGCGGCCGCCAAGGGAAGCAAGATTCCGGAACAGCTCGACCGCAGCAGCGTGACTTCGGCGCAGGCGTCGAAGACGTTGGAGCTGAGCCGGGGAGCGTTGAGCGCAGTGCTCAAGTCGGCGATGGAGAGCGATGGCCGGGTGAAGGGCTTCAAGCCGGACGTGGCCGGGTTCTTTGGTTATCTCATCGCCCACGATGCTCATCATCGCGGGCAGATTTGCATGCTGGCGCGGCAGGTTGGGCATCCGCTGCGGCAAAAGGCGATGTTTGGCATGTGGGAGTGGGGATCGAGAGGGAAAGCGTAGGGTTCGCTTCCGGTAGAATCCCCTGAGATGCGCAAGGCTCTGCTGCTCTACAACCCGCTTTCGGGCCGAAGACATGGACGGCGTGTGCACGAAGTGGAGAGCGCGCAGTCGGTGCTGCGGGCGGGCGGAGTGGAGGCGGTTTCAGCGGCCACGGCTGGGCCCGGCGATGCCGCCGCGCAGGTAAAGCAGGCCATAAAAGACGGTTGCGATACTGTGTTTGCCTGCGGCGGCGATGGCACCGTCCACGACGTGGTGCAGGGGTTGGTTGGCAGCGACACGGTGTTGGGTGTGATTCCGCTGGGGACGGCCAATTCGCTGGCCCATGATCTGGGATTGCCGCTTTCCCCAGTGGGCGCGGCGCAAGCTGCCCTGGGCGCGAAGCCTCGCCGGATTGCTGTGGGTCGAGTTGCGTATCAGGGGTTGAACGGGAAAGCGGGCACGCGCTACTTCGTGATTACCGCCGGAATTGGCGTGGATGCGCATCTTTTTTACCAGTTGAGCCCGCTGGCCAAGCGTCGTCTGGGTATGGCGGCCTACTATGCCAAGGCCACGCGCTTGTGGCTCACGCATAAGATGGAGAAATTTGCGATCGAGATGGAGGGAGAAACTTCCCGCAGTGCGGAAGTGTCACAGCTCTTGGCGGTCCGCATCCGGCATTTTGGAGGAGTGTTGCGGGAACTGGCGCCGGGGGCGTCGTTAGATCGGGACGACCTGCGGCTGGTGCTGTTTCACACGCGCAACCGGGCGGCGTATTTGGGTTACGTGTTGCGGGGGTTCCTAGGCGCGAGGTGGCAGATTCCTGGGATCGAGCTGGTTCATACGGTGCGAGCAAGTTGCCGGCAGTTGGTCCCGGGGGCGTCCCGCGTCTTTGTGGAGGCGGACGGAGAATTGCTGGGGACACTGCCGGCAGAGATCAGTGTGGTCGCCGATGCGCTGACGATACTGGTGCCGCAGCGTAGCGCGGAGAAGAGTCTGCATCGGAGAAGCTGACGATTACATCTAAAGTTCTTCGCGAACCTTGGAACCTATAACTCACTTGCTGACCGGCGCCTGCCTGGGACGAACCGGATTCAATCGCAAAACCGCTCTGGCTACAGCCACGATGACGCTGGCGGCCGAGGCTCCTGACCTCGATGTATTTGAGAGCTTGAAAGGGCCAGTGTTTGGTTTTGGCCATCATCGCGGATTCACCCACTCGTTCTTGGGGTTGGTGCTGACGTCGGCGCTGGTGGTGGGCTTCATCTATTTGATCTGGCGGCTGCGGGGAAGAAAGATCAAGAATCCCAGCTTGCCGCCCCGCTGGGGGCTGCTGTTTGGGTTCGCGTATCTGGCGGGACTTACGCACATTCTTCTCGACTTCACCAACAACTATGGCGTCCGTCCGTTCTGGCCGTTTTCTGAGAAGTGGTATTCGTGGGACATTGTGTTTATCGCCGACCCGGTGATCCTGGCCTTGCTGGTAGGTGGGCTGGTGCTGCCGGCTTTTTTCGGCTTGATCGACAAGGAATTGGGGGTTCGACAGCGCGGACCGCGAGGCCGATGGGGCGCAATCGTGGCACTGACGGGAATCATCACGCTATGGGGAGTGCGCGACTACGAGCACCGGCGTGCGGTGAATGCGCTGGAGGCGCGTACCTACCAAGCGGAGAATGCCGTCCGCGTCTCCGCCTATCCTTACTGGTGGAGTCCGTTTCGCTGGAGCGGAGTAGTTGAGGCGCAGAATTTCTTTGGCGTCATGATGGTCGAGTCGTTGACTCCGGAAGTTGATCCCGATGGCGAGATGCAAATCTTCTATAAACCGGAAGAGACTGCAGTGACAGTGGCGGCGAAGAAGTCGTATCTCGGGAGGGTTTACCTGGACTGGGCGCAGTATCCGCTGACGGAGACCGAGCAGGTACCGGAGGGATATGTGGTGCGCTTCCGGGACTTGCGTTTTGCCTATCCCGGGAGCAAAGGCCGGAGCGTTCTGGGCTCGAGCGTGGAGTTGGACCGCAATCTGAATGTGATTGCGGAGAATGTTGGCAGACGCAGTCAGCGGGTCCCAAACGGGGCTGCAAGGTAGGTCGCTTGACAGGGCAGAGTGGGCGCGCCACAATCAAGAACGGCGAGGAGGCTTTCATGCTGGCCTATATTTTTGTGATGCTTGGGGTCGCGGTGCGGTTCATCCCACATCCCTGGATGTTTACTCCGGTGACCGGGTCGCTGCTATTCTTCGGGGCCCGCGGATCACGCCGCCAGCTTTGGGTGCCCTTCGTGGTTTTTGCGGTCTCCGATGTGCTGCTCACCAAGCTGGTTTATTCTTATCCGTTTACCCTCGACCACTTTGTCAGTTTTGCGTGGTATGCCGGGGTGCTGTGGCTGGGTACGAAGCTGCGCGATAACGCCCGGCCGCTGCCGATTGTGGGCGCGGCGCTGGCCAGTTCGGTTTCGTTCTTCCTGCTGACCAATCTGGCAGCCTGGGCGTGGCTGGACATGTATCCCAAGAACCTGGCTGGAGTGATGATGTCATACGCGGCGGGGATACCTTTCTTCCGTCATGCCCTGGAAGGCGATTTGCTGTTTACCGCCGCGATGTTTGCTACGCCGGTGTTGTTGAGATCGTTGGGCGAAGTGTTTGGCAAGGCGGGGGACCACACGGCGGCAGCTTGAAATCCCTCATCAGGGGCTAAAAGCCCACAATCATTGGAACGCTCTTATTGCAGGGCTGAAGCCCTGCTCCACCTGAAGCCTGCTCCACCTGAAACCTGGAGTTTCCCCCAGCAGGTTGGGCTTTATTCTGGCGCCGGCCCGCGGCTGCGACGCTTTTTTCTGCGCAGTGCCAACCACACAAACAGTCCCATCACAACCGCGGCCAGTATCCAATAGTAGTGACGGCCGAAAAGCTGCCCAGTGAGGCGGATTACGTTTGGGCCAAACTCGATGGTAAGAATGGCCAGGGTCAGGAAACGCACGGTGCGTCCGCAGAAGACCGCCAGCAGGAAGCGGACAAAGCTCATTTCGGAAATCGCCGCCGCCAGCACAAATAATTTGAAAGGCGTGGGTGGCGGCAGCATGGCGGGGAACATGAGCGCCCAGAAGGGATGGTGGTTGAATGCGGAATGAAGCTTCTCGAAGCGCTCCGGCGACATTCGCTTGCGGAGAAACTCCTCACCGCCGGTGTAGCCGATAACGTAAATGACGATGCTGCCGAGCGCCGATCCCGTGGCGGCCATGAACACATACAAGAGAAAACGGGCGCGGTCCTGGTAGACGTAGCCGGCGACGACGGCGTCCATGGGGAGCCCGATGAAACCGCCGTCGAGGGCCGCCACTGCCAACACACCCCAGGCGCCCAAAGGCTTGAGCAGCGCCCAGAGGAAGACGGTATAGCGGGCAAGAATGTGTTTGATGGTCTTCAAGGTCTGAATCTAGCAGTGTACGTGAAGGCGGGCATCGCTCGCGCCTTTGGTCGGTTCGGCGACAAAAGACCTAACGACAGAGGACACAGAGGTTCACAGGAAGAACCGAACTACTCATGCTTGGTGTTGCCGCCAAGCAACTGCAAAGCGTGAGGCAACAGGTCAATCACCGACTCCAGCGACTGGACTGCACCGGCGGGACTTCCGGGAAGGTTAAGAATCACCGACTTTCCCCGCACTCCACAGACGGCCCGACTGAGGGCGGCCAGCGGGGTCTTCTTCGCACCTTCCGAACGCATACGTTCGGCGACACCTTGGAGCAGACGTTCACAAACGGCGCGAGTGGCTTCAGGAGTGACATCTCGAGGAGCTACGCCGGTGCCGCCCGTGGTAACGATCAGCCCTGCACGCTCCGTTGCTGAGAGAATCGCTTGCTGGATGGCCGCCTGCTCGTCAGGAACCGTGGCGGTTCCGACGATCGCGAACTTATGTTTCTTGAGGACCTCGGCGACCGCGGGACCGGAAAGATCGGCGCGTTCGCCACGGGAGCACGAATCGCTGACGGTGATGACGGCCGCGCTCAGCGCTTCAGGAGTCGAGGAGGACATCATCTTCTTCTTCCTCGTCAGCCTTGCCGCCATCGCGTTGCGATTCGTCGAGCAGCCGCAGGCCCTCCATCAGCAGGCCCTGAGTGTTGAGGGTGGTGGTTTGTTTGGTGGTTTTGCCTTCGAAATTGACCTGGAAGTTGCCATCGGTCCAGCGCAGAACTTTGAAGACGGCCTGGTCGCCGTGCAAGGAACCATAGGCGGCGTGCGTGACCTGGCCCTCCTTGAAGTACATTTCACATTTTTCGTCTTTGCTGGTGAGGGTGAGAGCGCAGCTCTTGCGGCCCATCTCCAGGGACTGAACCAGGTCGATCACATTCATCTGCAACAAGCTGCCGCGCAGCACGCCGTCGGAGGGAGCGGTCTTGGCCATCTTCTCCAAAGCGATTTTGTCGATGATGCGCTTGATGCGCTGGGTGGCTTCGCGCAGGAAAAACGGTTTCTCCACGAAGTCGTCCACGGTAAAGTCATGGGCAGTCAGTTTTTCCGCGATATCGGTTTTGGCCGCAAGCAGGATGACGGACGCGGCAGCGGTGCGCGGGCGGCTTCGAAGCTTCTCCACCAGTTGACGGCCGTCCATGCCGGCCATGCGATAGTCGCAAACCAGCAGGTCGGGGGGATCGTCCACGGCTTTGAGCAGGGCGTCGGCGGCGTCGTTGGCGGTCGAGACGTTGGCGAGCGGGGTGAGCGCACCCCGCAGCATTCCCAGGATCATGGGATTGTCGTCCACCAGCAGGACTTTGACGTTGTTTGACATGCAGCTATTTCTCTTTGCGGGAGCGGATGTAGTCGCCGCTTTTGCCGCCAGTTTTACGCTCGAGCACGATCTCGCGAATCGCGATGCCTTTATCGAGGGCCTTGCACATATCGTACACGGTAAGCGCGGCGACGCTGACGGCGGTCAGGGCTTCCATCTCCACGCCAGTTGCGGCCGTGGTTGTGACTTGTGAAGCGATGGCAACGCCATTCTTGCACAGCCGCAGAGTCACATCAACGTGAGCCAGCGGCAAGGGGTGGCACATGGGAATCAGCTCGGAAGTGCGTTTTGCCGCCATGATTCCCGCCAGGCGGGCGACTTCGAGGGCGTCGCCTTTGGAATTCTTGGGTAGGGCTTTCAGCACCGCAGGCTTCATGGCGACAAACGCGCTGGCGGCGGCGGTGCGCTTGGAGGGAGACTTTGCGGAAACGTCGACCATTCTGGCCCGTCCGGCACGGTCGTAGTGAGAGAGCTTCGGCATCGCGAAAGTTTATC
>JBKQLO010000068.1:0-58128 GCA_052147055.1 Terriglobales bacterium | reverse complement strand
GTCTGCGCTGCGGCAAGATCACGGAATTCGAGAGCGACCTTTTCGACCGCCTGAAAGGCCAGATTCAGCGTGATTGCCAGTTCCATATCGTAGTGACCCGACTCGAGATCGGCGGCTACTGCGCGCAGTGCCGTTCCGCCAGTCAGCAATAAGCGCCAGCTACTATTGCATCTGGTTGCAACAATCCTGACACATTAAATTACTGTGAATGCCTTGACCGGAAGAGTCGCTGGCAGCTACGATTACACTTATCAATTTAAATGCAACTAAGTTGCAACTGGAACAGAGTTTCGGAACAAAGGACAGACTTCCGAGCCGCAAAATTACCAAGACTAGGGGATTGTGTGAGGATGTGGGAAAATCTACGAGATTCTGCGCGGCCTGCCGGCCTTGCGATTTCGCTTCTTTTTGCGTGGGGAATCGCATGGGCAAGTGTGGGCGGCAGCATTTCGGGGACGATCAAGGACCCCAGCGGAGCAGTCATTGCAGGTGCAGTCGTCACCGCGACCAACGGTGACACCGGTGCGAAGCAGGCGGTGAAGTCCAGTGCTAGAGGCGCTTACAGCTTCACGATTCTGCCGGTTGGACACTACAACGTCGAGGTCGAACATCCCGGATTCAATCCGTATCGGCGCGTCGGGGTCGTCGTTGATGTCAACAGCGCATTGGTCGTCGATGCGGTGCTGCAGGTGGGCCAAAGGACCGACGCGGTAACTGTGAATGACAGTGCAGTTCACGTGGATACAGCCAGCACGCAAATGGGGGAGCTGATTACCGGCGCCACCATGACGGCTGTGCCCTTGAACGGCCGCAGCTACACCGACCTGCTCGCCCTTCAGCCCGGCGTCGCTCCCGCCACCTCCATCTCATCCGCGACGGTGCAGGATGTCGGCGTCAGCGCGTACTCGCCCTCCGGTGATTTGAATCCTGGGACCATTTCCATCAACGGCCAGCGAGAATTTGCCAATGGCTTCATGGTCAATGGAAGCGATGTCGAAGAAGACGCCAATATGGGTACGGCGATTATCCCCAATCTCGACTCGATCGCCGAGTTTCGCATTCTGACCAATAACTTCGACGCCGAATATGGCGAGTATAGCGGAGGACAGATCAATGTCGTAACCCGGTCTGGTACCAACGCGTTTCACGGCGATGTTTTCGAGTTTCTGCGGAACACCGACCTGGATGCGCGCAATTACTTTTCACCGGCTCGCGGTACTTTCATTCAAAACCAGTTTGGAGCAACCTTGGGCGGTCCAGTAGTCCGAAACAAGATTTTCTTTTTCACCGATTATCAGGGCACGCGCCAAACCCAGGGCGTCAGTACCGGACTGATTCCTGTGCCCTCCATGCAGGACCGGTCCGGCAATCTGTCCGATGTCGCAAGCTCCTTTGTGACGGTTGACCAGAACGGAAACCCTACGCCTACCACGGTCAGCGGCCCTAATTGGGCCAGCCTGCTTTCCCAAAAGTTGGGTTACGGCGTTACCGCGGGTGAGCCATATTACGTCCCCGGATGCACCAGTTCGGCGCGGTGCGTTCTTCCCAATGCCGTAATTCCGAGGAATGCGTGGTCCGCGCCCGCTCAACATTTGCTGCAATACATTCCTGTCCCCAATATCGGAAACAATGACTTTTCCACCTCTGCCGTGAACGAGGGTCTGGTTGACGACAAGGGCGCATTTCGTCTTGACGCCAACACTCACTGGGGCTTGATGTCCGCCTACTATTTTATCGACAACTTCACCCAGAACAACCCTTATCCAAGCGCGCAAGGGGGAGCAAATGTGCCCGGCTTCAACGCCCTGAATCTGGGCCGCGCCCAACTGCTGGGCCTTGGAAACACCAAGGTTTTGGGAACGACCGCGGTCAACGAATTCCACTTCAGTTACATGCGCGATGCCATTGACTTGGGCCGGCCGCAGGGCGGCGTGGGCGTCAGCCTTGCTTCTCAGGGCTTCACCGTAGGAGCGGGCACGCCGGGCATTGTTCCGCTATCGCCGCAAACCGAGGGGGTGGAAACCGTCGGCTTCAATAGCTTTACGATCGGGACCAATCCCAATCAACTCAAGCAGACTAACAATACTTTCCAATGGCTCGACAATTTCTCCAAGGTGCTGGGAAATCACACCATCAAGGTCGGTGCCGAATTTCATTACGACCAGGTGAATACTTTTCCCATTGCGCAATTCAATGGCAGCTTTCTGTTCTTCGGAAGCGAGACCGGCCTTGATTTCGCCGATTTTCTGCTGGGCGTTCCCAGCCAATACAACCAAAGTCAGTTGCAACCCTTCTACGGTCGCAACAAGTATGTAGGCGTCTATGGACAGGATAGCTGGCGCATCCGCCCTAATCTCACCTTGAATTATGGTCTGCGATGGGACCGCATTGAACCCTGGTATGAAAAGTACAATCAGCTCGCCGTGCTCGAACCGGGTAAGCAATCGATTGTGTTTCCGGGCGCGCCGGCCGGCATCTTGTTTCCGACCGACCCTGGGGTTCCGCGCACTCTTGCGCCCCCGGGAAACCTTGATTTCGCACCACGCGTTGGTCTTTCTTACTCGCCCAACGCCGCCGGTTACGGCCTTCTCAGCAAAATTCTGGGGGGGCCTGGCAAGACCAGCGTGAGGGCCGGCTTCGGGATGTTCTACACCGCCATCGAAGCGCTGACCATCGGAGTGCTGAGCGCCAATGCACCCTACGGGACCACGTACACCAGCCCCGCGCCGCCGCTTTTTGCCACTCCATTCATTTCGGCTGGCACCGGCCAAAACCTCGGCCAGAACTTCCCGGTGCAGCTTGCGCCGTTAAACTCTTCGGCCAGCCATCCCGACCCTAACATCAACTGGTCGCAATACGAACCCATCAGCGGCATTCCGGCTTATCCCACCAGCAACCGTATTCCCTATACCGAAGAATACATGCTGTCTTTGGAGCGCCAGTTTGGAAGCAATACTTTATTCAGCGCAAGTTACGTGGGAAGCCAAGCCCATCGTCTGCTGGTATTGGTGGAGGCGAATCCCGGCGATCCCGCGCTATGCCTGAGCCTGCGCCTGCCCAGCCAGGTAATGCCGGGCACGCCCACTTGCGGCCCGTTCGGTGAAGGCAACGTATACATCGCCGCCTCCGGCCAGGTGGTCAACGGAACCCGGAGCCCGCTAGGCCCAAGTTTCGGCAGCGACACCAACCAGGCTTCCATCGGCAATTCCAATTACAACGCTCTGGAGATCAGCCTGCGTCACACCACCGGACGCCTGCAGTTTTTTGCCGGTTACACCTACAGCAAATCCCTCGATCAGTCTTCGAATCTGGGAGAACAGGTCAATCCGCTGAATCCTGCGCTGAGCAAAGCCCTTTCCGCCTTCGATGTGACGCACAACTTCGTGGTGAGCTACAACTACCAACTTCCGTTGGACCAAGTTTTCCGCGTTACGAACCGTTGGACCCAAGGCTGGGACCTTTCCGGGATCACGCATTTCAGCACTGGTTTCCCTGTGACCCTCGACAACTTCGGAGACAACTCCCTGCTGGGTGCCGAACCAAATGGCATCAATAACTTTGGCGTCGACGAGCCTCAATATACCCAGGGTCCGCTCAATCTGAACCACAATCCCCGGCAAGACAATCATGTCTATTTCAACACCGCATTGTTCAGCCTGCAGCCTCTGGGCCAACCCGGAAACGCCAATCGGCGTTTTTTCTACGGCCCTGGAATCGACAACTATGACATGGCGCTGCTGAAAAACCTCGCGCTGACGGAATCGAAGTCACTGGAATTCCGCGCGGAAGCGTTCAACATCTTCAACCATGCCCAGTTCTACGGACCCACGTCCGTAAATGGAAACATCAACAGCACATCTTTTGGACAGGTGGTCAGCGCGGCCGCTCCCCGCCTTATGCAGGTTGCGGTCAAATTTAACTTTTGACCCGGCATGAAGAACTCGCCGACCTCCCCGTCGTCTCTCGAGCTTTAATTTGGAATCTCCAAAACAAAAACGCCATCCGGCGAACCAGATGGCGTTTCCAATCCACTGCCTGACCTTCTAATGTGCCGCCTTCTCGGTCCCGATCCGCATCCCGTAGAACGAGCGGTACACAAAGAAGAACGACACCAGGAAGAAGGCCAAAGCGAATCCGTGAGTGAGATTATCGCCCGCATCGGTCGTCAGCTTGACCGCCAACTCTACCGCGAGCAATCCGAAGAGAGTGGTGAACTTGATGACCGGATTCAGTGCGACCGAAGATGTGTCCTTGAAAGGATCGCCGACTGTATCCCCGATCACGGTTGCATCGTGCAGCGGCGTGCCTTTCTGCTTCAGCACCACTTCGACAATCTTCTTGGCATTGTCCCATGCGGCGCCGGCGTTGGCCATAAAGATTGCCTGATACAGACCGAATATCGCGATCGAGATCAAATAGCCGATGAAGAAAAAGGGCTCCACGAACGCGAAACAGAGGGTGCCGAAGAATACCGCCAAAAAGATGTTCAGCATCCCCTTCTGCGCGTACTTGGTGCAGATTTCGACCACTTTCTTGCTGTCGGCGACCGACGCTTTTTCCACACCCTCCAGCTTGATGTTGGCCTTGATGAATTCCACCGCCCGGTAAGCGCCCGTGGTCACGGCCTGCGTGGACGCGCCCGTAAACCAATAAATCATCGCCCCGCCCGTAATCAAGCCGAGGAAGAACGGCGCATGCAGCAACGAAAGTTTCTGCACGTTTTCCGTCAACCCATTGGTGAGCGCCATAATGATCGAGAAGATCATGGTGGTCGCCCCCACCACCGCCGTGCCGATCAACACCGGTTTGGCCGTTGCCTTGAAGGTGTTGCCCGCGCCGTCATTGGCTTCCAGCAGATCCTTGGCTCGCTCGAAGTTTACGTCCATATTGAATTCTCGTTTGAGCTCCGCCTTCACGTTTGGCACTTGCTCGATCAACGAAAGCTCATAGACCGACTGCGCGTTGTCGGTCACCGGGCCGTACGAGTCCACGGCAATGGTTACCGGCCCCATGCCCAGGAAGCCGAAGGCCACCAGGCCAAAAGCAAAGACTGCCGGCGCCGCCATCAAAGCCCCAACTCCTTCCAGGCTGAAGTAGTAGGAGATCGACATCAGCGAGACCATGGCCAAGCCAAGGTAATACGCCGAGAAATTGCCCGCCACGAAGCCCGAAAGGATGCCCAGCGATGCCCCGCCTTCCTTGGCCGAGGTCACAACTTCATTCACGTGCCGCGATTCCACGGAAGTAAACACTTTCACCAGTTCCGGGATCACCGCTCCCGCCAGCGTTCCGCAGGAAATGATCGAAGCCAGCTTCCACCACAGCGTGGCATCGCCCCCGAGGTCGGGCACGATGATCGACGAGATGAAGTAAGTCAGCCCAATGGAAACCACCGACGTGATCCAAACCAACGATGTCAGTGGGTGCTCGAAATTCATCTCATTCGCGTGGCCGTACTTGGCTTTGGCGATTGCGCCATTGATGAAGTAAGCGGCGGCGCTCGAAACCAGCATGGCGATACGCATCACGAAAATCCACACCAGCAGCTGCACTTGTACGCCAGGCTGTTTCACCGCCAGAAGAATAAACGTGATGAGCGCCACGCCGGTGACGCCGTAAGTTTCAAACCCATCGGCCGAAGGTCCGACTGAATCGCCCGCGTTGTCGCCGGTACAATCCGCAATCACGCCGGGGTTGCGCGCGTCGTCTTCCTTGATCTTGAAGACGATCTTCATTAGATCGGACCCGATGTCAGCGATCTTGGTAAAGATGCCGCCTGCGATTCGCAACGCCGCTGCGCCCAGCGACTCACCGATGGCAAAGCCAATGAAGCACGGACCCGCATAGTCTCCCGGCACAAACAGCAGAATGAACAGCATGAGCAGCAGTTCCACGCTGATCAGCATCATGCCGATGCTCATACCCGCCTGAAGCGGAATGTTGTAAATGGGATACGGCTTGCCCGCCAGGCCCGCAAAAGCCGTCCGCGAATTAGCAAACGTGTTCACGCGGATGCCGAACCAGGCCACGCCGTAGCTTCCCGCGATTCCCACAACACTGAACAGAAGAATAATCGCCACCCGCACTGCTTCAAACTTCAGCAGCACGCCGAAGTAAAGCAAGATGACGACTGCGATAAAAATCCACAGCAGCATCAGGAACTTCCCCTGCGTGACCAGATAGGTCTTGCAGGTCTCGTAGATCAGCTCGGAAATCTCGCGCATGGCGCGATGCACCGGCAGGTTCTTCAGCCGGGTGTAGATCACCAGACCGAAGCCCAGGCCAAAGATGCAGAACACAATGCCGATCAGCAGCAACTTGTGCCCATCGATGGCGTTGTTCAGGAAGCTGACCGAGGAAAGATCAGGCAGTTTAAGGTTGGCCTCGCCGCCGACTTCGCCGGAAGGCTGGGCGAACGCGACCGATGCCAGAGTCATCACCGCCACCACGGATGCCAAAGTCTTGGCCAAGGTCCGGGCGATACGGCATCCCTGGGACGCAGCTTGAGCGAGCCCGATGCGCATAAATTCCTCCACCAATAAGTATTTTTAAGGATGACTGACGGTTTCAGCAGCTTGTCCCGAACACGCTTCCACCGCAAGACTTAACCAGGAATGCTGAGCTTGGCCGCGTCGGATCTTACCTGTGCCGTGATCACCATACCAGCACAAGTGTCTGCGGCAATAGCCAGCGGGCAGGGAACATCGCTCCCCGAAGCTGACCTGGCAGCAAGACTTGTCTTTATAACATGTTAGAGAAAGATGGTCAAACAAACCGGGGGGCTCACGAGTGCTTCAGTTTGCTGGTGGCTTGCTCCGCGCACTCTGCGGCTGTTCTCTGCGACCTTCGCGATTTAAGATTCTCTGTTTGTGGGCAAGCCGAATATCGGGAACTTGATACCGGAATTTGCGTACACACTATTAAGGAAGAGAAGATAACGACGCGGAGGGTAACCGATGGGGCTGAAGCTTTTCCTATTGCAGATCGTTCTAGGCATAGCCGCATTGCCCGCCGCCGCGCAGTCCACGGTCCAACGCCTCGACGGCAGCACCATCACTCCAGCCGAAATCGATGCCACCGTCACTCGCCTAATGAAAGCGGCGGAAGTCACCGGGGCCGGGATTGCAATCTTCAATGACGGCAAGCTCGCTTACCTGAAAGCCTACGGCGTCCGCGACAAAGACAACAACCTTCCCTTAACCGTGGACTCTGTGATGACTGCGGCTTCCTTCAGCAAAAGCGCGTTTGCGTATCTCGTGATGCAGTTGGTCGAAGCCGGCAAGCTCAATCTCGACAAACCCGTCTATCAATATTTTCCCAAGCCGCTGCCGGAGTACCCCACGTACAAAGACCTTGCCGCTGATCCCCGGTACCAGAAAATTACGGCACGAATGCTGCTCAGCCACACCAGCGGTTTCCCCAATTTCCGTTGGATCAATGACGACAAAAAGCTCAATATCAATTTCGACCCTGGCTCCCGCTACGCGTATTCCGGCGAAGGCATCGAGCTGCTGCAGTTTGTGGTGGAAACTATCGCCAACCAGCCTCTGCAAGAGCTCATGCGAGCGCAGGTCTTTCAGCCGCTCGGCATGACTCGCACCAGCATGATTTGGGACGACCGATTTGAAAGCGATTATGCCAACGGCTACGACGAATATGGGCGTTCCATCGGACCCGAGCGCCGCCCCAAAGCCGAAGCTGCCGGTTCCATGCAGACCACCCCACGCGATTTTGCCCAGTTCATGCTGGCGATCATGAATGGCAAAGGCCTAAAGCCGAAAACTCGCGAGCTCATGCTCAGCCCCCAAATTCAGATTCTCGTCAAGCACCAGTTCCCGACCATGGAGAACCTCGCCACCGACGAAAATAAAGCCATCCGCCTGAGCTACGGCCTGGGCTGGGGCCTTTATTGGACTCCCTATGGCAAGGCTTTTTTCAAGGAAGGTCACGACGTAGGCTGGCGAAACTATACCGTCTGTTTCGACGAGCCGAAGACCGGTCTGCTAATCATGACCAACAGCGCCAACGGCGAAGGCATGTTCAAAGAATTGTTGGAGACCTTGCTCAAGAACCCGTACACCCCCATCGAGTGGGAAGGGTTCACGCCATACGGCAAGCTGCCTCCACGCCCGCCGCTGAAGGTGCACAAGCAGATCACGGTCGACCCGAAACTTTTGGATCAATATGTCGGCCGCTACGGAACGCCGCCGAATCTGATTCTTGTGATTCGGCGCGAAGGCGATCATCTTTCCGTGCAGGAAAACGACGAACCCAAACAGGAGCTATTCGGAGAGAGCGCCCGCGATTTCTTTGCCCAGGGGAATGACGACGCCTACACGTTCGAAGTCGACGGCCAGGGGCGGATCACATCCATGACTCTCCACGCCGACGGCAGGGACATCCCGCTCAAGCGAATCGATTAGACGATTACCGTCGTTTTGCCTTGCAGATCGTGCCGGTTTTCAGCACGCGTCCTCAGTGATATGATGAGAGAGAATGGCACGCTTCTCCGGCGTGCCCGGCGACACTCCTCAGTAGCTCAATGGCAGAGCATCCGGCTGTTAACCGGAGGGTTGTAGGTTCGAGTCCTACCTGAGGAGCCATTTCTTTTTCTCCCGTTAACTGCGCAGACATTTTGGATCTCCGGTGACTATGAGGCCCTTTGAGGGACTCGGCTGGAAGGTTCACTCCCTCCCAACCTTCGGCGCAAAATCCGGCCTCGGTAGCGCCCTCGCTCGCCTCTGTTGAGCGTGCCAGCCCACAATCCAGCATCCCCCGCACATGGCCAGCGCAATCAACGCGCTGGACCACTCGTTCTGAACGTTCGGGTTATGGGAGAGAGTCGCACTCACGGACCTCGGCGAGTGCAGAAGCACGAACCACAATGCAAACATGGTTCCGAGCATAAAAGCCGCCCACCGGTCCATCCGTCTAAGCAGAATGCTGATTCCTGCGACCATGAAAGCGGTCCCGGTCAAATAGGCCCAAAACATACCTGCATGCATCCAAGCCGGCACCAGACTGGCAATGACTTCGAGGACCAGGAAATGGTCAATGCCGAAAACCACCGACGAAGCTCCGAAAAGATAGGGGCCTGACTTGATCAGCTTATCCAAGACGCTATCCCATCGTCCGGAGCCCTCGCTTGGCAATGTTCCGGCTAGGGTCAAGGCCGCGCTGCCTATTGCCAGGGTCTCAAAGAAAACGGTACGAACGCTTATGCCCATCGGCTTCGCGGCTACTCGGGATGCCTCAATGAGCAGAACATAGAGCAGAAACAGAATTCCCAGCAGAATGGCCGTCCACCGTGCCCCGATATTGGCCACGATGCTCAGACCAGCCGCCAGAAGGGCAACGCCGGTGAGGTATCCCAGGAATGGGTTTTCTGGAAACCAGGGGACGCCGCGGACTGATAGTCCCAGGTGAGCACAGATCACATTCTCGACGCCAAAGGCCGCTATCGCAATGCCGAATAAGAGTTGACCTCTTGTGAGGACCTTTTCCATGACACCTACAGTTGTGCTCTGTTTGATCACTAAACACGCTTATTTCGAGCATCGTCGAATGCTGAAAGAAATGAGTCCATCAAACGGGAATCCTGTGTGCGCGATTTCGCGGGCTTACTCGACCAGCAGATTGACACCGCTGTCAGCTTATTGATCATGAGCTCCCATCGGCAATAGCCACTTAACAGATTTTCATCATGACCACGTCGTAACCAAGGCCAGAGAAGTGATGGGACAAAGATTTATTCACGGTTGGTAAGAACCGTTGCGCTGTGCTACAAGAGCGCTATGCTGGCCACGCCGGTTTCCGCCAAAGACGACAGGCTCACGGTGATTGCGATCTCAGCGCTCGCCTGTATCCTTGGAGACATTTTGCACGAGGGCCTGGGCCACGGGGTGACGGCGTGGCTCAGCGGAGCTCATCGCCTGACCATCAGCACAGTCGCGTTGCAGAGCGACCTGGAAACGCGCTGGATCTCGGCAAATGGCACGCTGGTCAATCTTCTTTTCGCAGCGATCCTGTGGCTCCTCCTGCTAAGGCCGCAGCGCTACCGGCCCGCTACCTGCTACTTCCTGGTGCTGGCAATGGCGGGCAATCTGTTTACCGGCACCGGCTATTTCCTCTTTTCCGGGGTTGCCAACTTTGGTGATTGGGCGGCGGTCATCCAGGGCCTGCAACCGCACTGGATGTGGCGGCTGGGGCTGATTGCGCTGGGTGCGTCTTCGTACTATGCAGCGATGCTGGCGGTAGCCGCCAAGCTGAAGCGGTTTCGTGGTACGCAGGAGAACTCACGAAGGCTTCGCCTGCTGAGCTGGACCCCGTATTTCACGGACGGGATTCTGGCGGCGGTCGCGGGCCTGCTCAATCCCTTAGGGCTGTTCTATATCGTGGCGTCAGCCTTGCCATCAACTCTGGGCGCAAACGCCGGGCTGCTAAGCCTGCCGAGCATGATGCCGAGCGGCGGCGAAGAACCGCGAGTTGGGGCAATACGGCGCAGCGCTGTATGGATCGCTACGGCTGCGATCGCTAGCTTGCTATTCATTTTCCTGCTTGGCCGCGGGATCACCTGGTCGCGATAGTCTTCGACTCACTCGGTAAGAAATGTATCTGTACCGATCCAGAATTCCGCCAGCAACTTGAGATTCTTCTTGTAGGTTCGAGTAACGGTGTATTCCTTTCCGCCTTTGACGCGAAGCCCGTATTCTCCTGTCGGCCACGGCCGGATCTCTTCGACGAACGAGGTATTCACGAGTACAGAGCGGTGGATTCGAATGAACCCATACGGCTTCAGTTTCTCCGCTATCTCCGACATGGACTCACGCAGCAAGTAGGAACCGGACTCCCGCTGCAGCAGCACGTAGTTCCCCTCAGCCTTCACTGCGATCACATCTCCCGGGTCAATGAAAAGAATCCTGCCTTTGGATTTGATGGCGATTCTAGGAGCTGGCTGCCTTGATAATGTTTGCAATTGGGACAGAACCTCGATCCACCCCGCGGCACGCTCCTCCGCGGTTCTGCGAAATGCAACCTCCGGGGCCTCGTCAATCCGTTGGGTCGAAGAGGGTTTCAACACGGAATCCACCGCATGCTTCTCGAACGCAGTAACGGCATGTTGATCGTGCGCCGTAACAAATACGACGGAAGCCATGGGCAGATTCCTCTCCTTCAGCCGGTCCAGCAGCTCAATGCCGGAGCCCTCAGGCATGTCGATATCGAGAAGCAAAACGTCGTAGGGGTGGTTCGCAAGCCGGTCGAATGCTTCAATGGCATCGTTGGCCGAATCGAAATGTTCGACGTCACCCCTTGCGGCCAGGATATTTGCCAAAGCCGTTCGGGCAAGCGGCTCATCATCTGCGATAAGTACACGCATACATCAACTATGATGCGGGTTCGCCAGCCCCAGTTCCCTTCAAAATTGACTTTCCCGGCAGAAGCCGTCCAATGCAAGTCCGATTCATACTCGTATTCCCGCCATTTTCCACCCTTCGAAGTAAGGATGCGAGCTTTCGTGGCGAAAATTGAGATTATGGATACGGACGGCCAACCACGGGAAGACTTGATGAGAGGCGTCTCCTGGTCTCAATTGAAGCGCGGGCTCGTGGTCAAGAATTAGCACCAGAAGCCGCGAACCCCTGGGGCCCGCGGCTTCTGGTTTCTAGACTTCGGCTGCTAGAAGTTCAGCCTGAGGCCCCACTCCACTTGCCGCGGGGCGCCCAGTGAGAACACCCCGGAACCGGTTCCTACGCGAACCGAGTTACGGGAAGAAATTGCTCCCGTGGTTCCGTTGATGGTTCCAGCCGGCCCGGTTTGGCCGCCTGTAAACGGCGTTTCCTGGTTTACAAGGCTGCCAGCCAGGACCGGAACCGATCCAGGACCCGCAAAGTTCGCCAGGTTGAACACGTTGAACGCGCTGAACGACGGTTCAATGTTAAACCGCTCGGTGATTTTGATGGGCCATGCCATCGTGGTGCTCACCTCGCGGAAAATGCCGTTGCCCACTTGACCCGGTGGCGGAGATGCAACAAACGGCTTTACCCCACCCAGGGTCTGTAGCTGCGCTGCGGTGAACAGGTTTGCCCCCACCAGCGACTGCCCGGCCGGCGTCAGCGTGCCTGCGCACGAACTGTTCCAGCTGTTGATGTCATTACCCAGTCCAGTTGCTGACAGTGTCCGCCCGAACGACCCTGGTTTACCAGCTCCGCAGCCGCTCGTTGGGAATGGGTCACCTACCGTTCCGTCTCCAGTGAGATCGGACTGGTAGATTGCCGAGTTGGTGAACTCTCCGTTGGGAACGAACAGACTCGGCGTGGTTGGGTGTGCCGACCCGAAGTTGCCGATCACGCTCAGACGCGGACCGTGATGAGCAACATCCATGGTAACGCCGAACTTGAACTGATCAGTCCGGTCGAGCTCGGTTGGCCCCGTGAAGAAACCGGGGTTGTTGTTGTCAACAGCAGCAGCGCTGAAGAACTGATCGTTGCCACCGTCGCCGACGAAACGCGACAAGGTGTAAGCGACCGTCAGGTTCATCGCGGTAAACCCAGGCATCGGGTTCGCCAATTGCTGTTTGTACGACATCTGCAACGCGTTGTAGGTGGAGCGGCCTTCGGGGAATTCGAAGTCGCCCTGGCCCATAGCGCGGTTGATGCCGCCGAACGCCATGCCGCTAGCAGCTGCCGGTGCGCCGAAATCGACGTTACCGGAATCCAGTCCGTTGCTAGAGAAGTTGCCGATGCTGGCGGGATTGATGCTGCCCGCCGGGTTGGCAGCTATGTAGCAGGCTACCGCTGCTGGACCACCGACTGCAGCGCCGTTTACCACAGTCACCTGCGGGCAAGCGGCACCAACGGTTTTGTTCATCGCGTTCGCTGCTGCATTGATGTCCAGGAAGCGGGCATCGCCGACGTGGTTGGCGTCGATGGTCAGCATGAAGCGCGTGCTGACGTTGCGGATGTAGTCCGCCGTTAATACGCCGCCCTTCCAGATCTCATGTTGCGTTCCAAAGTTGAACTGGTAAGAACGGGCATTGCGGAAGTTCGGATCGAACGCCGACAAGCCCTGGGCGTTCGTGCTGATTTCCAGGGTATTGCCAACGAAACTGGGGTTCGCTGACGCCCCCACTGCCTTCACTGCTGCTTGATACTCTTGCTGCAGGTCGAAGATTAACGGACCTGCGACTGATAGTGGTTGATTGCAAACTCCGGTTGCCAGATCAACCCCGTTGATCGAAGTCACAGAGTCATTCGGAGTCAGCTGAACCGAGAGACTGCCAGGAGCTGCCCCAACGGCCGGGCAGCCAGTAAAGATGTCCTGGAAGAACAGCCCTTTGGCCAGCTTGGCCGGACGATCAAACAACGTGTTGTTGAAGATGGAGTTTTCGTAGTAGATACCAGCGCCGGCCCGGATGACCGTCTTGCCCTTCTTCGTTGGATCCCAGGCAAAGCCGATTTGCGGTCCGAATTGCGTGTTGGGCTGGTTCACCGGGTTCCCCAACGGGGTTCCCTGGAAATCCGTGCCGAATTGATTCAGCAGCGGAGCGCTCCCGGTGCAGGGTGCCGTAAGACCAGCCGCCACTGCCCCCGATGTCGCCGAACACGGAATCGAAGCCAGATCGCTATCCGAGCGGCCGGTATCGCGGTTGTAACGCAGGCCGTAGGTCCAGGTGAAGTTCGGTTTCATCTTCCACGAATCGCCCAGGTAGAACTGGAAGCGGTTGTCGTGTTGTCCTCCCGCCGGGTAGCCGAAGTTCGGCTTCTCGGTGAAGAACCCCTGGCCATTCCCCATGATAAAGCCGAGCAGGGGGTAGGTCGTCGGGTCGGGGTTGGTGCCGCCGTTCGCAGCAGTTCGTACATCTGGAGCAAGTCCGAAGAAGCTCGCGAACCCGCCGCCGTTGATGTCGTTGTAGCCGATACCGAAACGTAACACGTGCGAACCGTACACTTTGCTGCCGTCATACTTGATCTGCTTGTCGCTCTGAAACGTCTGTTGCGGCGCCAGAAAGTTCGGGCCCGACAGTTGTATGTTCAGATCCGTAAATTGAACCTCGTCGTTTGGTAACGGGTTGACGGGACTGTTTGCCGTGCCACCCCCGATCAGGTTGTGGAACTTCAAATAACCAAACCGGAAGCTGTGCGACCATGCTCCTTTGTTCCAGTCAACACCCACTGCGTCGGAAGGCGTGTTGTCCCGGTTCGAGTACGCCTGATAATTGTAGCCAAAGTTGGCTTCCGATTTGTTCCAGTTATAGGTAAAGCGGTAGAAAACGTGGACGTCTTTGGTGGCCTGCCAGTCCAGCTTGCCGGTGATTGCGGTGTCGCGGAAGGGCGAGAGGAAGCCGCCGCTTAACCCGCTGAACGGAGCCGGGATCACCAACGGCAGCAACCCATCCTGCTTCATGCGTTCGCCGTCAATGAAGAAGAACAACTTGTCTTTGAGGATTGGTCCGCCTACGCGGCCGCCAAAGTTGTTGCGCTGGTAATAGCCGACTTGGCCGCCCGGGAATGACGCCGTGCCCGCATCGCGGCCGCGGAAGTCGTAGAACCCCTGGCCGTGAATGTCATTCGACCCAGACCTGGTGGTCACGTTGACCGCGCCCGCCGACGTCAACTCGGTCGACAGATCAAGGTTTGATCGGCTGATGTTGAATTCCTGAATCGAACTCATGCCAATGTTCTGGGTGGTGGTGCCGACGGTCTCATCGCTGATATCGACGCCGTCGAGTTCGATACGTGGAGTGCGTCCGAAAACGCCGTTGATGGAAATCGAGGAGTAACCGGCCTTAGTGGGGTCGAACATCTGGCCGTCTTGAATCTGCACGCCGGGCTCGAGCTGGGCGAGATCGAGGAAGTTGCGGCCATCGACCGGAAGCTTGTCAATCTGGTCTCCGGTGATGACGCCCTGCACCGTCGATTGCTCGGTGTTGACCTGAATCGAGGAAGCCTGCACTTCAACCACTTGACTGGCCTCACCGACTTCCAGCTTGATGTTGCCGGAAGAGGTGACGCCCACTTGCACCGCAAAGCCCTGCTCGGCCGTGCGGAAGCCCTTGGCCTCCACCCGCAAAGTGTAGTCGCCGGGGATTAACCCACCGGAGTTGTACGTACCAGAATTCGTCGAGGTCGTGCTGATGACCTGACCAGTGGCCTTGTGAGTGATGGTGATCTTGGCGCCACCGACCACGGCGCCCGATGGATCGGCAACGGTTCCCTGAATACTTCCTTGGGAAACGGTCGTCTGCCCCACGACCGATAATCCGGTGATGAGCAAAACGGCGAAAACCAGGGCAACAACAAATAACCGCTTACGGCACATTTGGGTTTCCTCCTGAACGAAATTGGGAGCAAAGAGTCTTGACCGGAGAGCCACTACGGCGGAAAGGGAGAACTCGCGGCCGTATGAGAATCAGTTCGTCCGGCAATAACTATCGTTTCCCACGCTAGAAGCAGCAAGCAATGGGCCGCCAGAAGGATGATGGAAAACTATTTCACGATCATGCTGGCAATGATTACGGAGTTACATGGTTTGGTGGCAACCACACAGAGATGCGAGACGGGTCCGAGGAGATCGCAGCCTGCAAGCGGCAGGCAAAATTCAAGAAAACATATCCTCGGCTCGATGCGGTCACAAGTTCAGCATCGCCAAATACATTCTTTGTGATCGATGATTGTCAATCCAAAACTGGTTTGTGTTAGCGGGCACCGCTAGCGTGCACCGCCAGACCGTCTACGGAAAGCCGTAGTGTGGAAGTGGATCTCAACCCCAGGTCAGGTTGGCGGTTCGATGAAGTTGGTTCGGAGACGAATTCAAGTTCCAACCTAAAACGGTAAAGTGGTCGGAGAACGATACCAAATTGACATGGTCTCGCATGACCATTAGGATCCTGATCAGATGAAGAAGGCGCCCTCGGGAATCGTGCCGATCATTGCGGTAGACCGTAAGGCCCCGCAGGCCTTGTACCGGCAGATCTATGATGCCTATCGCGCGGCCATTGTCGAGCGCAGATTACGCTCGGGGCAGCGCATTCCGTCCACCCGGTCGCTTGCATCCGAGCTTGGTGTTTCGCGCTTCCCCGTTCTGAATGCGTACGCCCAGCTTCTGGCTGAAGGCTACTTCGAGAGTCGTGTCGGAGCCGGGACTGTCGTTTCCAGTTCCCTCCCGGACCAACTCACATCGAGCGAACCAATCGGTGCGCGGGTTACGGCAACCCGCTCCGGACCTCGTCCGGTTGCGCGCCGCCCTTCAGCTCTCCTCCGTCTTGGGCGCGCCGCATGGCTGGGGGGCCGGGGAGCATTTAGTGTGGGACAAGTGGCCTTTGATGAATTTCCGCTCCAGGTCTGGACGAACCTGGTCGCACGTCATTGCCGGAATATGAGTGCCAGATCGTTTTACTACGGCGACCAGATGGGCTCCATGGCTTTCCGGGAAACGATCGCGGGCTATTTGAGAACCGCGCGCTCGTTACACTGCGAAGCGGAACAAATCATGATCGTCAGCGGCTCTCAACAGGCGCTTGAGATTTCCGCTCGGGCAATTCTCGACCCAGAGAGCCGTGTGTGGGTAGAGGAGCCCGGTTACCGCCTGGCGCGATATGTCTTTTCCCTCACTGGCTGTCACGTCGTCCCTGTTCCTATTGACCAGGAAGGTCTGGACGTTGCCGCCGGTATCAAGCGATGCCGCAAGGCGCGGGCCGCGTTCGTCACGCCCTCTCATCAGTTTCCACTCGGGGCAACCATGAGCGCCTCGCGCCGCCTGCAATTGTTGGATTGGGCGCAAAGCTCGGGATCTTGGATCATCGAGGATGACTATGATAGCGAATACCGGTACGAGAGTATGCCGGTCGCGTCTTTGCAGGGGCTGGACAGCAATTCTCGTGTCATATACATCGGGACCTTCAGCAAAGTCTTGTTCCCGTCTTTGCGCCTCGGTTATGTCGTCATTCCGTCGGATCTTGTCGACCGTTTTCTCGCCATCCGGGTTGCTATGGACCTTGGCCCGCCAACCTTCTATCAGGGAGTGCTCACGGACTTTATTGGGGAAGGGCATTTTGCGCGCCACATCCGTAGGATGCGGGTTCTTTATCGTGAGCGAAGGAGTACGTTGGTAGACAGCATCAATAAGGAGATCGGATCCATGGTCGAGGTTCTCGGGAGCGAGGCTGGTATGTATCTGGCGGTGGCACTGCAAAACGGGAGACGCGATCTGGAAGTCGCTGAGCGAGCTGCCCGCCAGCGCCTTTGGATATGGCCTCTTTCTCCTTCTTATCTCGGCGAGGCGGCGCGCCAGGGTTTCATCCTGGGTTTCGGCAGTACCAAGGTGTCGGAGATTCCCAACGCCGTTCGCAAGCTCCGCAACCTGCTCACCATGAAGTGAGGATTCCAGAAACTCTTGTAACGTTGCGCCAGTGTAGACCTTGTGATCAACAAGCCTTCTCACCGGAGCGAGCCCTGCTGAAGGCTTCAATCAATTGTGCCGCGCGGAACGCTCCTCCGTAGTTCCGAAGCCGTTCTCCCAACCGCCGCGCGTTCTCGCCGAAGCTACCATCTGCGAGGACACGCCGGATGGCGGATCGCAACTCCTCCGCACGCACCCGCTTTTTCCCTCGGACGATTTCTACCGGGACGATGACCGCCGCGCCCAGAGCCTCCAGCCGCCGCGCGTTGCTCTCACGCTCCGAATACGTTGGCAGGATCACTGCCGGCTTCCCGGCATACAGCCCCGTCTGACAAGAACCATAACCGCCATGGTGAACCAGCACATCGCTCCGATCCGCCAGCAACAATCCAGGGAGGTACTGCTCGTGCCGGAAGTTGGCTGGCAACGGGAGCAGTTCCTTCGGCAAAGGATGATGCCCCGTCGTCAGAATGACCAGTACGTCTTCCTCGGCCAGTGCTTCAACACATGCTTGCAGAACCACAATCGAGTCGAGCCCCTCGCTGGATGGCGCATATCGGGGGTTGCCCGAATACACCCAAACCAGAGGCCTGTGCGTCGGCAGGCAATTGACCCACTCGGGTAATCTCGCATTTTCCGTCTGCCATAGAACGCTGCCCACATACGTGACCTGTGCCGTTTCTGGAAGCGGATCCGTTTCTGGCATGCCGACCGCCAGGGTCAGATCGCCAACGCTGAGGTCTGCCAGTTTGCTGATACATGGCAAACCGTAGTCGGCAAGGACGCGATTCACGACCGGCGCCGGCGAGGGCAGGTTCGGTGGCGGAGTCTTCCACCAGATGAACCCCTGGCTGCTCGGATGGGCGTCAGTTTGGATGACTGTGATGACTGGTTTCTGCAAGGAGCGGGCGGCGATCACGGCGCATGGATTCCAAAAGTCGACGACCACGTCGGGGGTGCACAGTTTCATCAGCTCACGAAAGCTCTGGCACCTGGCGCGTACTCGGTCTTCATTCAGTAGACCCATCGTCGCAGCCGCATGGTCCATGTTCCAGACATCCGGGCAGTCAGACTTCGATTGGACGGGAGCTAGCTCGTTCACGACACGACGGTCGAGACAGCGCGGATTCTGATCTCCATGACTGACTTCATGGAACTCGGAAACGAGGTTTTCAAACCCTGCTTCTGCAATCAACTGACGGGGCGCTTTGGCTGGGCAATGGAACATAACTCGGTGGCCACGAGCCACGAGTTCCCGGGCAATAGGAAGCGACCGTGTTTGCAAGCCGAGATCATCGGTGGCGAGTGTAGTGAACAGATATTTTGTCATTGTTCCGCTCGTTTGGGTGCAGCGGAGATGGCTCGCCGCCGAATCGCAGGATGATCAACGATCGTGTTTCAATTTCGGCACGGGTGCGTATGCTCCGGAACTCCACACGCGCACCAGGGCCGTAACCTGACTTACCTGCGCAAGACCTGAGTAAAATCTCAACCGATTGTTGGCTCGGAGAATCCATTCATTCGTTAAGAAAAATGTCGATCCCGATCCAGACCGCTGCCAGCGACTTGAGATTGCTCTTGTAGGTCCGTGTAACTGTGTACTCTCTTCCACCCTTGATTCGAAGTCCGTATGCGCCTGTCAGCCGCGATTGGATATGCTCCACAAACGAACTGTTCACAAGCACGGACCGATGAATCCGAATAAAACCATACAGTTTGAGTTTCTCTGCCATGCTTGAGATGGACTCGCGCAGCAAATACGAGTCAGACCGGCGCTGCAGTGAGACATAGTTGCCCTCGGCCTCAACGGCAACGACATCACGGGGATCGATGAAAACAATTCTCCCGTTAGCTTTGATCGCGATTCTGGAGGAGTGCCGCTGCGAAAACCTCAGCAACTGCTGGTGGCCGTTTTCCTTCACCCGGTCTCGAAGGCCACTGCCAGGAACCTCGGGTGTGGCCAGAGGGAGAACGTGGTTGGCTCTCTTTTCTGACTTGTCGGGCGCTTCCATCGCATGGCTGCTGACCTCGCACCCTTCCGCATCGCTGCTTGTGGCCAAAATACTTGCCAATGCGGGCTGCGCCAGCGGTTCGTCATGGATGATCAATACTCGCATGATCGTTCTCTCTCGGTTCTGCCGGTGCGGCAACTCCATACAGAAGATTTCATTCCCACGTCTTTTGTCCGACATCTCCAGCGCGACACACCCTTGGTACTCATGCTGCTGGGACTCGCCCCGCGATTTCTTAGCTTGCCGGCCTCCGCAACGCTGCTCCGACTAGTCTGCCAGGCCCAGACTCTTGCACAAAAGCGATGAGCCTAACGTTCTTTGGATCTGTGCCCGGCTTGAGTTTCAACTGAATGTCTTCACCAAAGCTCTGTCCCTTCTGTAACCGTCCTATCTTGGTGAGTTGTTGCACCACCGCAACGTGGGTCAGGTGCCGGCCGCCATTTTCTCCGTGCAGGACCTGAGACTCCACGTGATCAAGAGCGACCGCCACGCAGACGTCGGCGTTGTGTTTGGCAAGCGTGCCATCCGCTTCAATGCGGATTCGAAACACAGTTGGATTTCCGGCATCAATGGTCACCGCACCGATGCGCACCGGAACCGTGGGCCTAGCCGCAGAGTCCCGCAGTATCTTCTCCATTTGTTGCGGATCGCCCACGCGAATTTCACTGGTTCCATCCACAATGAGCTGCGGCGTGTACGCGGTCTTCAGTCCGAGAGCGCTGACATAGGCTCTCTGGCGTTCAGTGAGGGCAGCCGAGGAATTTGGGTCTTTCCAACCGTCATGGTCCCAATAATCCACGTGTTCACTGAGCACAATCAATTGTGCACCGGCTATGGGTTGTAGAGTGTCCATTTTTTGGAGGAGGGCGTCCGCCGGAGGGCAGGTGGAACAACCTTCAGAAGTGAACAACTCCACGACGACGGGATGAGCATCCGGACTCGATGCTCCAGCAGCAGGGGAGTTTTCGGTCTGCATGCTCTGCCCGCTAACAGCAGATGTGCTTTGCAGGCATGAGAATCCGAACAACCAGATAGCAAAAATCGATAAGCGCGCCCAACGACCGCGACCCATAACCATAATCTGGATCAGAACGTTCTCAGCGTCAATAGCCACTTCCCACGATTTCATGCTGACCACGAGGTAAGTACCCGCCGACTTTACATGTTGTCCTCGGTTCTCCCCAGGGTTCAGCCACGAAATTCGTTCGTTTTCAGTTGTAGTCTTGATCGTAGTCCCTGTGGGGGCAGTCCGGAGCCCGCTATTGCGCTAACCCTCGGGAAGTGTTTAGCCTCACGAGTCATTGGCCGGACCTCACCTCGTTGTGTTTCAAGTTGTGAGGGAGGCATGGACGCTACGTTTTCTCCGCGCGATCAGGATCGCGCGGCAATGCCGATGCCAGGACGAGTGCCGCTCCGCCGTAGAGCAATGTGTCAAAGACGTAGTCTAACGCTTCATTGATCTCCAGCGTTGATCCGCGGTGGGCGAGGACAAGGATCAACATAATCAGCTCTAGGGAAAGAGCGAGGACGGTCATTAATGCGCCAATCGAGGTTGCGGCTATTCGAGGTTTCTTGTTCAAGGCCAGACCGATTCCAGCGGCCAGTAGGATCGCTCCTGCCAGGTATCCCCATACGCTCGGGAACGGTACCCATGTCGGCGTCATCGTTTCCGAAGAAACGCCGGGTGCAAACTTCGGGTGAAGAAAATGTTCCACCCCAAAAAAGATCGCAGCCATCGCTATGACCATGCGCCCAAATAAAATCATCCATTTCGCCAGTTGCGGCGACGAGGCGCGACTGTACAGTCCGGCGAGAGCGAATCCAGCTCCGGAATAAGAGATATCTCTTAGCACGATTTCCCACGCGAATCGATCTTTGGGATCTACGAAGACATTCGGGATATGCATCAGGCAGACAAATAGAAAGAACATCAATCCGAGCAGGGAGAAGGACAAGCGTACGAACTTTCTCACCGTAAGACTGGTAGCGGCTGCGACCAGCGCGCATCCGACAAGATACGTCCAGAACAAGTGCCCCGGCATCCAGGACGGGACCAGATCCTTGATAGGCCCCGGGCTGCAGAGATGATCGGTCCCGAACATCGCGAGGGGAACCGCCATGAAGACCGAGCCCAAGGTGATGAGCTTGTCCCAGCCGCGAGACGCGCTGATCTCTTTTCGAAGTATAAAAACTCCGGCAACGAAATAGATTAGCCCGACAAAAGACATCCAGTAATTGATTGATGGTGAAAGCATCTGCTTAATTGTGCCCTCCTGTGCAGGATCTGACTGGCGGTTTGACCTGAACCAACAAGAAAACAATTTCACTCTAGGTTAAATCGGCGCCAACTTGGCAAAATGACACCTCGTGCCCGTTGCCTGCTGTGTTCTCCTTCACGGCTGCTTGGTTATCTTGGGTCGGCTGCAATTGCTTATATCCTAACCATTGGCACGATTCGACGCTTTTGTTGCCGCTATGGTGTCGCCAAGTGTCGAAGCGACGCACAAACGCTTTGAAGATACGAATTGTGAGTACCACGGTTGACGGGAGTTTCTCCGGACGAATGTGCTATACCAGTGCGGATAACGCAGAGGTGGAGTCATCGTCTAATCGCTTCGACGGAGGACATGCATGACTAGAGTCGCGTTGCTTTGCGTTACGGTTGGAATGACCATGAGCCTTGTGAGCTGCTCTCGCAACCGCGCAACCATCACGCAGGAAGAACTGGTTCGAAGGACACAGGAAATTGTCGACGCGGCGGGAAGCGGAGATCGGACGCCGTTTGAAAAATACTTCGCGGCGGACTGCATGATTTTTGATGAGAAGGGCCGAAGCATGGACAAGAAGGCCTTCGTCGACGACCAATCCCCATTACCGGCCGGAATCTCGGGTTCCATCGAGGTGGTGAAGCCGCAGAGCCGGATTCTGGGGGACACTGCCATTTTGAGCTACGACCTGGACGAAACGGAAACGATTTTCGGCCAGGAATTGAAGGCTCGATATCACGAAACGGACACCTGGATTCGGCGAAACGGCGAATGGCAGATCGTCGCAGAACAAGTGCTTCGATACTACGAAGATCCAGCGCCGGGAAAGCCAGATCCGAAGAAGTACGTAGAGTACGTGGGCACGTACGAGCTTACGCCGGGGACGACGCTGACCGTATGGAGTGAGGGTGGGAAATTGTTGTCGCAGAGAACAGGCAGGTCTAAGGACCTGCTGCTCCCCGAGGCGACCGACATATTTTTCCGCAAGGCTGTGGAAGGCCGGCGGCTGTTTCGACGCGATGAAAAGGGAAGAGTGGACGCGTTGATCGACCGGCGAAACAACGAAGACATTATCTGGACAAAAACAAAATAGCCGTCAGCTCTCTCGCAATCGGAGAACACGGGTAGGGGGCGTCGCACAGCACGCCGCGATTCAACCCCCGCTTGCGGCCGCGAAGTTTCGGGCCTGATCGTAAACTTTGGGGATAACGCCGGTTGATCTTCTCAGTCGGTGTGGAGCGGCAGTACCTGGCGCAGCATGTTCCAGTCGTTCATCACCTCGGTCTGCGAGGCGCGCGGGCTGTCGCTGGACCGCAGTTCTTCCTGTAGGCGGGCGGCCAGCAGCTCTTTCGCCAGATCGGGCGGAGTGCCATCGTGCAGAACGTTTTCGCGCGCGATCCCTACATCCACCCATTCCTCGTTCATCTGCACGCGCAACGTGACCCG
Source organism: Terriglobales bacterium (assembly GCA_052147055.1). GTDB lineage: Bacteria > Acidobacteriota > Terriglobia > Terriglobales > Acidobacteriaceae > JABCZH01. The sequence continues at coordinate 35,006 of JBKQLO010000068.1, read as the reverse complement.
TCCGTATTCATCGAGTTGAGGCTCGGAACTGTTTTCCAGGTGCGCCCAGATCTTTTCGTTCCGCCGGGCCTTGAGCTCAGGCGCAGTTTTCGCCAGCGCGGTATTGAGCTCGTGCTGGTAGCTGCGGCGCTCCGCAGTCGCCAGTGGAGGCTCCGGCGGCTGTCCTGGCGCCAGCACCAGTGCGTTTTTCTTCGGATCAAACCTGCCGCCGCCGATATAGGCCACCGCTATGGCGCCCGCAGCCACTGGTTCAAACACGGCCACCGGCACGATATATTTCTTCGATTTCAACAACGATTCCACGACCCCATGCACCGTGGTGCTGCGCTGCACGCTGCCCGGCACCTGGGGAATCACGAAACTGGAAGATTGCAGCTCAGGATGCCGCGCGCTGAATTTCACCAGCAGTTTGGCAATCTCTTTGGGCGTAGTGATCCCCATGTCTGCAACTAGATTGCGATGCAGCGTCCTGGGATAGTAAAAATTGATGACTTCGCGGGCGAAATCGGCGCAATTGTGCGCCACCAGATTAAAGTGCGACTGGTTGTTGCGCTCGTTGTATACCCGGATGAACTCGTCATCTCGCTCGGGGCTGGTCTGGACCTGATAGCCGTAAATTGTCCGGTCATAGGAAGATCCCACCAGCTGGGTCCAGTTTCCGGCAGGCGGCTCACCGTTGGGCAGGTCGGGAGCGATTGCTTCCAGGTAAGTCTTTCGATATTGATTTCGGAGGAAGGCAACCACCTTGGGATTCACGAAGAGTGGAACGTCCTTCGGCCCCTTTACCGCATAAAGGTAGGGCATCAGAGGAATCGCAATCCAGTCGTATCCCGCAATCTTGTTGTAGCGGCCGATCACCACGCCGGTTTCGCCCGGCATGCAGCGCCGCAACCGCACCGGAGTTTCCGCGCATACCCGGTCCAAATAGACGGCGGCGTGGCCGGTGGCTGTGAAAGCGCCAAAGTGTCCGTAAGGCTCTTCCAGCAGCAGGGTCGCGTCCGCGTGCGCCTTCGGCAAAACCAACAAAGACACGAGTAGCGCGAGAGTTTGAAGCCGTCGATATGGGGTGCGAACGGACATCGTTTTTGAACTTCCTAACCTTAAACTCGGCCTGCCGACACTAGTTGCGCAAACCCGCCCTTGTAGTGACTAACGTAATGCGCCCAGACTTCGGGCCCGGTGTCCTTGACGAGTGGCTTAAAGCGGAGCAACAGAGTTCACTGATTAGATGCTCAGGTAACCGCCTGGCGATGCTTTATGTAAGTTATTGATAAACAATGTACATGCAGCTCTTTCAAGCGCCTGCAATAAGCTGACCGAGGCGCCCTCTCAACCCCCGGCGCAGCGAAAGCTTCTTACCGGCGGCGCCTAGTGTGAATTCCCCGCCAGCTCGTGGACGATGCTGTTCACAAAAGCCTTGGCATCGCCGAATAGCATCAGCGTGTGGTCGAGGTAGTAGAGGGGATTGTCGATGCCGGCGAAACCGGGGTTCATGCTGCGCTTGATCACCATCACCGTGCGGGCCTTGTCCACGTCGAGAATCGGCATGCCGAAAATGGGGCTGGATTGGTCGGTGCGCGCGGCCGGGTTGGTGACGTCATTGGCGCCAATCACCAGCGCCACATCCGTTTGGGGGAAATCTCCGTTGATGTCGTCCATCTCGGCCAGTTTGTCGTAGGGGATGTCGGCCTCGGCCAGCAGCACGTTCATGTGGCCGGGCATGCGTCCCGCCACCGGATGGATGGCGAACCGCACGTCCACGCCGCGTTTGGTGAGCGCGTCATAGAGTTCGCGAACTTTGTGCTGCGCCTGCGCCACCGCCATGCCGTAACCGGGAACGATGACCACCCGATTCGCCGCCGCCAGAATGCCTGCGGCCTCTTCCGCGGTGGCACTGCGAACCGTCCTCTCTTCCTTGCCCGCTGCCGCCGATGCCTGTACCTGTCCGAAAGCGCCGAACATAACGTTCGCAAATGACCGGTTCATCGCCTTACACATGATGACCGAGAGAATGAATCCGGAGGAGCCGTCGAGCGCGCCAGCGATGATCAGCAGCTTGCTCTCCACCACGAAACCCATGGCGGCCGCGGAAAGTCCGGCGTAAGAGTTCAGCAGCGAGATCACCGTGGGCATGTCTGCTCCGCCGATCGGCATGATCATGAAGACGCCGAAGAACAGCGGAATAATCACCATGACGGGAAATAGCTGTTTGGCGCCGGGATGGAGGACGAGGTAAATGCCGGCCGCAATCGCAATCGCCAGCAGGCCCAGGTTGACGATGTTTTGTCCCCTATAGGTGATCGGCCGTTGCGGCAAAACTTCCTGCAGTTTACCCGCGGCCATCAGGCTGCCGGTGAAGGTCAGCGAGCCCAGGATCACCTCCATGCAAATGACGGCCATCATGAAAGGCGGAACGTTGGGCGCTCGCAAATAAAATTCCGCGGTGCCCACCAGGGTGACGCAAAATGCCCCGAAAGCGTGGCTCAGCGCAGTCCGCTGCGGGACCGCGGTCATCTGCACCAGGCCGAGAGGAACGCCGATGCCGGAGCCGATCACCAGGGCGATGAAGATCCACTTGTAATCGACGATGCCGTGGTGCAGCAGCGTCCCGGCAATCGCCAATACCATGCCGATCTCGCCTGCCCACACCCCGTGGCGGGCAGTCTTGGGAGCGCTCATCCATTTCAGAGAAAGAATGAAGAGCACGCTGGCGATCAGATAAATGATCTCGATAATGTGCTGGCTGCCTGCGAACTCTGTGGTCATGGTTTCGTCGGACGGCTGGATTTGAACATCTTGAGCATGCGATCGGTGATTAGGAAGCCACCCACCACGTTGCTGGTGGCGGCAATGGTGGCCAGAACGCCCAAAATGAATGACAGGTTGCTCTTGTGCTCACCCACCAGCACGATGGCGCCCACCACGGCAATGGCGTCCAGCGCATTGGTCAGCGACATTAGCGGGGTGTGAAGCAGCGGCGACACGCGCTTGATCACTTCGAATCCGATAAAGCCCGCCAGCATGAAAACGAATAGCCCGTCGATTAAAGCGGAATTCATCTTGCCCCCCAAAACCCACAACTCATCTCAATCAGAAACTGTCAAAACGCTCAAGTCCACATTCTTCACTTCGCTCCCGGCGTCGCCAATTGCGGCAGCGTCAAGAACTCCCGCACCCGCGCGTTCACAATCTCACCATCGCGGGTCAATAACGTCTCGCGAATAATCTCGTCTTCCGCAGCCGGCCGCATTTTGCCATCCTTCACCAGGTTCACCAGGAACGAGGTCAGATTGCGGGCGTACATCTGGCTGGCGTGATAGGGAACTTCGCTCGCCACATTGGTGCGGCCGATGATGGTGACTCCGTGCGCGACGATGGTTTCGCCGGGACGCGTCAATTCACAATTCCCGCCCCGCTCCGCCGCCAGGTCGAAAATCACCGATCCCGGCGCCATCCCTTTCACCATTTCCGCCGTCACCAGGATCGGGGCTTTCTTGCCGGGGACGACCGCCGTGGTGATGACCACATCGCTCTCCGCAATTACACGCCCCAGAAGTTCGCGTTGTTTGGCGTAGAAGCTCTCATCCTGCGCGGTGCCGTAGCCGCGGGCGTCCTGGGCATCCTTGGCTTCAATCGGCAGTTCCACAAACCGCCCTCCCAGGCTTTGGACTTGCTCTTTGGCTGCGGGCCGCATGTCATAAGCCGAGACCACCGCTCCCAGCCGGCGCGCGGTGGCGATGGCTTGCAGTCCGGCCACGCCGACGCCAATGATCAGAATGCGCGCCGGGGTCACCGTTCCGGCGGCGGTGGTCATCATGGGAAAAATTCGCGGCAGAGTATCGGCGGCAATCAGTACGGCTTTGTACCCGCAGATGGTTGCCATGGAGGAGAGGGCATCCATGCTTTGTGCGCGCGTCGTGCGCGGCATCAACTCGACCGCGAACGAAGTCACGCCGGTCTGGGCAAGCTGTTGTAAGACCGCCGTGGAACCGAGCGGCCGCAGAAAGCCAACTAGGGCCTGTCCGCGACGCATCAACGGCAGATCCGCCTTTCCGGAAACGTCATTGGAGCCGTAACACAGAACTTGCGCCACGATGTCCGCGCCACTGAAAACCGAGGCACGGTCAGGCACAAGTTTCGCGCCTTTTTCCACGTAAACAGCGTCCGGGTATCCGGCTTGCTCGCCCGCTCCCGCTTCCATCATGACCTGAAACCCGGCTTTCGCCAGATTCGGAATCACCGCGGGAACCAGCGCCACCCGCCGCTCGCCAGGATAACTTTCCTTGGGCACGCCAATAATCACGGAATCATCTTCCCCCTGCCTGCAAGGTCAAACGCTACATTGTAGCGGAAGAACACCACGGAACCGATGACGAAGTTGAGCAGGGTCTCGCCTCCCTTAAGACCAGACCCGAGTCACCCCGCCTATTCATGTTTTGGAGCTTCTTCGTGCGGCGGCGACTCGCCCGGCGTTCCGCCCTGTTGCGCGGGCCCGGTGGCCTTCTCTGCATCTTCGGGCGTTGCTTCCAGGTTCTGCACAATCACGGAAATTCGCCGGTTCGAGGCGTCCAGCGGGTCGTCGACTTTCCGCAACATCTGGTCGGCATAGCCGCGCACCTGCGACACCTGACTCTCCCCCAGGCCGCTTTGCTGCATCAAGCGCCGCGCCGCGTTGGCGCGGTCCGCGGAAAGCTCCCAATTACTGTACCCGCTCTTGCCGGTATAGGGTTTGGCGTCGGTGTGGCCTTCGATGGATACATGGTTGGGAAGCTTGCCCAATTCGCTCGCCAGCAACGATAGCAGTTGCTTCCCGTTCTCTGTCGGTCCGGCGCTGCCCAGATTGAAGAAGGTTCCCGTCTCGGTTTCGATCAACTCGATGCGCAATCCTTCCGGGGTCACCGTAATGTCGATCTGGTTCTTGAGCTTGTCGAAGTTGGCCATCTGACGAATGCGCTTCTCTAATTCCTCTTTCAGCTTGGGCATGTCGTCCTTGGAAATTGGCAAGCTGACACCGGCTCCGGTCATGTTGGTGCCGGCATTCTTCGCCGATCCCATCGGATCCCGGAAATATCCACCTACCGCTTCCTGGATCTTCTTACTGCTGTTCAACAGCCAGAGCACGATGAACAGCGCCATCATGGCCGTGACGAAATCCGCGTAGGCAACTTTCCAGGCGCCCCCGTGATGGCCCCCGTGTCCGCCCTTCTTCTTGACGATGATGATGGGACGCGCGCCTTCCATACCAGCCCTTTCTTAGGCGGATGCGGCCGCGGCGGTCTCGGTGGCTTCTGCGGCCGCTGCCGCCGCCCCACCGTGGCGGCACATCGTTTCGACTTCCTTGAATGACGGCCTCACATGCCCGGGAATCGCCCGCCGGGCAAATTCCACCGCCATGATCGGCGCCGAGCCTTTGAGGAAAGAAATCATCACCACCCGCAAGACGTACAGATATGCCCCCTCTTCCTCGGCGATCTTGCCCATGCTGGAAGCAATCGGCCCCACCAGCCCGTAACACAGTAGAATTCCCAGGAACGTTCCCACCAGCGCCGCCGCCACCTTGTGTCCAATTTCTTCTGGCGGACCTCCCAACGCTCCCATGGTGATGACCACTCCCAGCACTGCCGCCACAATGCCCAACCCGGGCAGCGAATCGGCCATCGTGCTCAACGAAGAAATCGGCAGGTTGGCGGAGTTGTGGTGGACCTCCAAATCCAGGTCCAGAAGTTGGTCGAGATCAAACGCCTCCACTCCACTGATGGCCATGCGCAGCGTGTCGCAGAAATAGTCGCAGGTGTGATGGTCCTTCAGGAAGAAAGGGTATTTCGACAGGATCGGACTTTTGTCGGGTGCCTCCACATCGTTTTCCAGGGTCATCAATCCCTCGCGGCGCGCCTTATTGAGCAGTTCATACACCATTTTCAGCGAATCCAGATAGCGCTGTTTGGTGAACTTTGATCCGGTGAAAACTCCTCCAATTCCTCCCACAATTTGTTTGAGGATGTGCAGCGGGTTGGCGATCAGCACCGTGCCCACGGAAGCGCCTCCGATGATCACCAACTCAGCCGGCTGAAGTAGCACCATCAGTTTGCCGTGTTCCATCAGATAGCCGGCGACCACGGCCCCGAAAACAACCACAATGCCAATAATGGCGAACATAGAAGTCTATTTCCCGAAGCTTTGCCCGCCGGCGAGCGCTGCTGCCCCGGCGACCGCGGTCTTGCTCGCGGACGCCGGTTTCAGCGAACGCAATGCCCGTTCGACCAGCGATTTCGCGGTGTCTCCTGTCTCCGCGCCGGCGTATCCAATGGAAGTGGCAATCGACAGGTGTTCTCCCCACCAGTGGATTCCCGCCCCCGCCACCAGCTTTTGCACTCGCTCCGCGGCTTTCTCCGCCCCGCGCCCACCACAGTTCGGCAAAACCGCCAGAAATTGGTTCTCGCCCCAATGCCCCACCACATCGCTGGGACGCAGACCATTGCGCAACGTCTCGGCAACCACCCGCAGTATGGAGTCCGTGGCTTGCCTTCCATAGGCGGCACGCAGGTGGTCGAAATCGTCCACCTGCACGCACATGATGCCGAAGGGCACATGGTACTCGACGAAGCCGGCAAGATTTTCCCGCATGTGGAATTCGATGAACCCGTGGTTGGCCACGCCCGTGGTTTCATCCACACAATTCCCGGGCACGGGCGTTCGCCGGTCACGTCCCGCTCCCGCCGCCGCGCGCGGTTCGTCGAAACTTCCCGCTACATATTGGATCGCACCCTGCGCATCCCGCACCGGGTGGATCCGAAACAGCACCGTTACTGGATGGCCATTCTTATGGCGCAAGGCTAGGCGCAGTTCTCGCTCTCGGCCATCCATCGCGCTATCGTGAAATGGGCATTTTTCTCCACACATCGGGCAATCCTCTTCATTGCACTGCGTCAGAATGTTTTCCCGCCGCGAGTGCCCGATCACCTCGTGTCTCTGGTGCCCCGTAATGCGCTCCGCGCCTTGGTTCCAAAACAGAATCGTCCCATTTCGGTCGGCGATGTACACACCCATCGGCAGGGTATCCAAGACCGCACGGAACACTTCCGGATCACGCACCGCAGACATGTTTCCCGCCTAGCGACCACAGTCTTCATCGTCAGCCCTGAGTCATAACTTCAACCCCTGCCTACTCTGGAACGGAAGCCGGTAACCTCTCCGAAGTAAAGATGACCCACCGCCCTGCCGAAAGCAAAGAGAGGTTCTGCCCGCGATCTGCAATGCGGTGGAGACTCTCGAAGAGCTGTAGAGACTATGCTCAGTCCCAAACTCGATCGCGCCGGGACAATTTCTTTCATTCTCATCTGGTTTGCGCGGTCGCAACCATCCGCCGTCGCGAGCTTGCTGGCACTTGTGTTCCTTACCGCTAGCAGTGTTGCCCAGCAATCCCCCAATAATCTGGGCGATGCCAGCCTGGAGGAACTGAGCAATATTCAGGTTTACAGCGCCTCCAAGCACATGCAAAGCGTCAGCGATGCACCCTCCTCAATCACGGTCGTTACCGCTGACCAGATCCAAAAATATGGCTATCGCAGCCTGGCCGACATTCTGCAAAGTGTGCGCGGCTTTTACATCACCTATGACCGCGATTACAGTTTCATTGGAGTGCGCGGCTTTGGACGCCCAGGAGACTGGAACACCCGCGTCCTTGTGTTGATCGATGGCCACCGCATCAACGACAACATTCTCGGCCAGGCTTTCCTAGGCACGGAGTTCCTGGTCGATGTCGACCTAATCGAGCGGGTGGAAATCATCCGCGGCCCCAGTTCTTCACTCTATGGCGCCCAAGCCTTCTTTGCCGTGATCAACGTGATTACCCGCAAGCCGCCACGACTGAAAGGTGTGGAACTCTCGTTTCAGCCAGCCAGCTTTGGGACCTACGAGGGAAGAGCCAGTTATGGCGGCCAATACAAGGGGATCGACATGCTGCTCTCCGGCACGTTTTACAACAGCCAGGGACAAACACTGTTTTATCCCCAGTTTGACAGCCCCGCTACCAACTCCGGGATTACCCACAACACGGACTACGAAAGCTTTCAACACATTCTGGCCACGATCAGTTTTCGTGGTTTCACCTTGCAGGGATTGTTCAGCGCGCGCGACAAGGCAGTTCCAACCGGATACTTCGGCGCCGTGTTCAACGACCCCCGCACGAAAAATCTGGACGACCACCAATACTTCGACCTCAGCTACCACCATTCCATTGGCCAGAAATGGGAATTAGAGGCCCGGACTTCCTATGACCAAGTCCGCCTGCAAGCTCCGCTGGCATTCGCCACCGGTCTGCCCGACGGCTCGACCACGGTGGACACGTTCTCTTTTCGGGGCAACTGGTGGGACAGCGAAGTGAAATTGAGTCGCACCCTGTTCCAGAAACACAAAATCACCCTGGGGACGGAGATCACGGACAACCTGCGCCAAGACCAGGGCGACTACACGCCTATGGGCAACATCTTTGCCACAGATCCCGCCAGTTCCACGATCTGGGCCCTATATGCGCAGGATGAGTTCGCCATTACCTCCAAACTGACCTTGAGCGCCGGGCTTCGCTATGACCGTTACTCCAATTTTGGCGGAACCGCCAACCCGCGCCTGGGGTTGATCTACCATCTCTTCCAACCGACCACCTTGAAGCTGTTATACGGTACGGCTTTCCGCGCACCCGAGCCCTTCGAAGTTACGCCTGGCTTCGGGCCGTTTTACGACGACAATCTGCTGCTCAAGCCCGAGACCATCCACAGCGAAGAAGGGATCGTCGAACAAGGCATTGGCCGGAACTTCACGCTGTCCGGCAGTTTGTTCCGCAACCAGATCGCTCATCTGATCTCCCTCGAGACTGACCCCAACAATAGCCTGTCGGTCTATCAAAATTTTGGGAATGCCGTTGCCAAAGGAGTCGAGCTCGAGTTTGCGGGCCGCACCGCAACCGGTCTGGAAGGCCGTGTCAGCTACGGTTTCACGCACGCCGTTGGCGACCAACCGAAACCGCTTCTGGCCAATTCTCCTCAGCACTTGGCCAAGTTGAATCTGATCGTACCCGTGATGCAGCGGCAGCTATTCGCCAGCCTGGACGCGCAGTACACCAGTGCGGCTCGGACTTTGCTCGGGAACACCATCACCGGCTTCTCCGTTTTCAATGTGACACTGCTCGGACACACGCTAGGCAAGCACTTGGACCTCTCCACCAGTGTCTACAACCTTTTCGATAAGAAGTACTTCAACCCCGGCCGTCCCGAGGACCCGGAAGACGCCATTCAGCAGGACGGAAGAAGCTTCCGGGTCAAGATTACCGGCAGGTTTTGAAGATTTGTGGTTTCGCAGACAGGTGTCGTTCTTTGTAAGGAGACGCAACCTTGAACCGCGCCAACTCAGCATCACGGGTCGTCCCAGAGCGTTCCGCTGCCGCGCGTCAGCGAGTTCTTGGTTCGCTGTGGAAGGTATTTCTGCTGGGCGTGTGTTTGCTGGCCGCGGCGGCCCAAGCCCAGTCCGCCACCGAGTATCAGGTCAAAGCTGCCTTCCTGTTCAACTTTGCCAGATTCGTAGAATGGCCCGCCGACGCCTTTCCCAACGCTGATTCGGCCCTGCAAATCTGTGTGCTCGGTCAGGATCCCTTCGGCCGCGACTTCGAACAGGTGATTGTGGACAAAACCGTAAATGGTCACCGCATCGAAATTGCCCATCCTGATGGTGTGCCTCAGGCCCGCGCCTGCCAGATTCTTTTCATTGCCGCTTCGGAAAAGGCACACTTGCCTTCCATCCTCCAGGGTCTCAAAGGCGCCAGCGTACTCATCGTCGGAGATACACCTGGTTTCGCCGCCCTGGGCGGCGCCATCAACTTTGTCCTGGACGAAGGCCGGGTGCGCTTCGAAATCAACCTCAAGGCTGCGGAACTCGCCCATCTGAAGATCAGCGCCCGCCTGCTCACGGTGGCCAAGGTTGTGCTGAACGGCGAACCCGGAGGCAATTAGTGAGCTGGACTCAGAACATGTCCATCGGAAGGAAGCTGACGGTCATCATCATGACCATCAGCGGATTGACATTGTTGCTGGCCTGTTTCGCCATCGTCATCTACGACATCATCGAACTGCGGCAGGGCATGGTGAATGACACCTTCACCCTGGCCAACATGGTGGCAGAGAACAGCACTGCTGCCCTGACCTTTCATGACGCCCAGGCCGCAAAGGAGATTTTGCGGTCGTTGCACACCCAGCCGCATGTTACTGCTGCCTGCCTCTACACCGCCGAAGGCCAGCCCTTCGCCACCTACGACCGCAGCGGCGACCGCGAGAAATTTTCCCCTCCGCTGCCACGTAACGACGGCAGTTTCTTTGAAAACGGACGTTTGCTGCAATTCCGTTCAGTTCGGCTCGGCAAGGAGACGATCGGCACGGTGTATGTGGAATCGGATTTCTCGGAAATGCAGGCTCGCATGAGGACCTACCCGTTGGTGATCGGCATGGTCCTGCTGCTTTCCTGCGGCGCGGCCTTGCTCATGGCAGCCCGGCTGCAGAAACTGATTTCCGATCCCATCCTCGGGCTGCTGCAGGCCACGCGTGAAGTTTCCGCCCAGCAGAACTACGCTTTGCGCCTTCCGGTTGCCAGTCGCGACGAAGTCGGCCTGCTCATGACCGGTTTTAACGAGATGCTCTCGCAAATCGAAAGCCGGGACGAAGAACTGCAGCGCCATCGCGAAACTCTGGAAGACGAAGTCGCCCGCCGCACTGCCGACCTGATGACCCTGAATGTCCAGATGGTGGCGGCCAAGGATGCTGCCGAGTCTGCCAGCCGGGCCAAGAGTGAATTCCTGGCCAATATGAGCCACGAAATTCGCACTCCCATCAACGGCATCATGGGCATGACCGAGCTTGCCCTCGACACCGAACTCAACCAGGAACAGCGCGGCTATCTGCTGCTGGTGAAGTCGTCGAGCGAGGCCTTGATGAGCGTGATCAACGATATCCTCGATTTCTCCAAGGTCGAGGCCGGCAAACTCGAGCTCGAAACCATCGAGTTCAGCCTGCCCGGCTGTGTCGGCGAGATCATGAAGACCATGGCCTTTCGAGCTCACCAAAAAGGACTGGAATTGGCCTACGACATGGGACTCGAGGTTCCCTCACAACTCACCGGCGATCCCGGCAGGCTGCGGCAAATTTTGACCAACCTGGTGGGCAATGCCATCAAGTTTACCGATCAGGGGCAAGTCCTCGTAGAGATCAAGTCCCATTTGCAAACCGACGGCAGCACCGAACTGCACTTCAAAGTTAGCGACACCGGAATCGGCATTCCTGAGGACAAACGACAAATTATTTTCCATGCGTTCGCACAAGCCGACACCAGCGTCACGCGCAAGTACGGCGGCACCGGCTTGGGTCTGGCCATCACCGCCCGCTTGGTGGAAATGATGGGTGGAAAAATATGGGTGGAGAGCGCCATGGAAAAGGGCAGCACCTTTCACTTTACTGCGCAGTTTGGCGTGGCCGAGTCGAAAGCCACGGTCGAATCTCCCGTCCTGCTGGCAGAGCTGAAGAATGTGCCCGTCCTCGTGGTGGATGACAACGAAGCCAATCGTCGCATTCTGCATGGCATGGCTCTGCAATGGGGGATGCGCCCTTCCGTTGCCGGCAGCGGCACGGAAGCCCTGGCAGCCCTCAGAACCGCGCAAGCCGGCGGAGAACCGTTTCGCATCATTTTGACCGATGGCCGTATGCCCGGAATGGATGGGTTCGAACTTGCCGCAGCCATTCAACACGACTCCACTTTGTCCGGACCTGACATTCTCATGCTGACCTCCGCCGGACAGCCCGGCGAGGGAGCGCGCTGCCGCGACTTGGGCATCGCTGCCTACCTGCTCAAGCCCGTGCTTAAGGACGATCTGCTGGCCGCACTGTTGGCCGCCTTCGGCAAGCGCACGACCGCAGCCGCCACCGCTCCGCTGGTCACCCGCCACAGCCTGCGTGAGTCCGCGCGTCGACTCCAGGTTCTTGTGGCAGAGGATAACCCTGTCAACGAAGCCGTGATCGTTCGCGTTCTGGAAAAGATGGGCCATTCCCCCACCGTGGCCCACAACGGGCGAGAGGCGCTCTCGCTGGCCAACAATGGCAAGTTCGATGTAGTTTTCATGGACGTACAAATGCCCGAAATGGACGGCCTGGCGGCTACAACCGCGATTCGGGAAAGCGAAAAGCGCAACCGCACCCATCTCCCGATTTTCGCCATGACCGCTCATGCCATGAAGGGGGATCGCGAGCAGTGCCTGGCGGCCGGCATGGATGGCTATATCACCAAGCCGGTGCGTTTCAGCGACATCCAGCAAACCCTTGCCAGCGTGGCCACAGATCTTCGTACCGTGATTCCGCTCGTGGTTCCCAGCTCATGGGACAGAGCGGCCGCTCTCGATCGCGTCGAAGGCGACGAGGAGTTGTTGCACGACATCTGCCGGATTTTTCTCGAAGAATCACCCAAACTGATGACCCAGCTGCAACAGGCTGTGGCGCAGGACGACCCCGAAGCCGTGTCACGCGCCGCCCACAGCTTGAAGGGGGAAAGCGGTTATCTGGGAGCCGCCAACGTTTCCCAGATGGCGCGACAACTGGAAACCATGGGCCGCGATCGCGTACTCGCGCAAGCACCGGCGGTCCTCGAACAGCTCCAAAAGGAAATGGCAATTCTGAGTTCCGCGGTGCGCCAAGCCGCCGGAGTGCAGGCGTGAAAGAACTCACCGATCCGGCCATCTCGATGCCCAATTCCGGCGAGCCGGAGTCCAATCTCAATTCCGTGCTCGTTGCCGAAGATGATCCGATCTTTCTGCGGATTCTCCAGAGTTGGTTTCAAAAATGGGAGTATCGCGTCACCGCGGTGAAGAACGGCATCGACGCCTGGGAAGCGTTACAGCAACCTACAGCTCCGCCTCTGGCGGTTCTCGACTGGATGATGCCGGGCATGGATGGGCTCGAAGTCTGCCGCAAAATCCGCGCCCGCCAAGAGGGGCCTTACTGCTATGTCCTGCTGCTAACCGCCAAAGACAATAAAGAAGACGTCGTCGCCGGCCTCGAAGCCGGTGCCGATGACTACCTCACCAAACCCTTTGACGTGCACGAACTGCGGGCGCGGATTCGGGCCGGCAAGCGGATTCTGGACCTACAGGCGGCTCTCCTCCGCGCCCACGATACTCTGCAATATGAGTCTGCTCACGATCCTCTCACCGCACTCTGGAACCGTGGCGCCATCGTCGGCTTTCTGGAAAACGAAACCGAACGTCAGCACAGATTGGGCCAGCCTCTGGGCGTGATGATGGCCGACGTCGATCATTTCAAGAAAATCAACGACACCTACGGACATTTGGTGGGAGATGCAGTGTTGAAGGAAGTGGGCCGCCGCTTGGCGGAGGCAGTACGCACCTACGATTGGGTGGGTCGCTACGGCGGAGAAGAATTTCTCATCATTGTTCCTGGATGCAAGCCTGCCGACTTGGTCACCAGTGCCCAACGCTTGCGCCGCTGCATTGCCGAATCCAAGTTTGACACTAGCGCCGGTCCTCTGCTGGTCACCCTCAGTATTGGTGTTGCTTCCGGCGGCGACGCCCGTGGACTTTGCCAGGACACTGAGTCCTTATTGCGCGCAGCCGACACTGCTCTCTATGCCGCGAAAGCCGAGGGACGGAATCGGGTGGCCGTGGCCCCGGCTTCCCAAACCGCCGTCCACAGCGGCTAGCCCGGCCTTGCTTCGCCGTTGATAAAGAACTTTGTCCCCACCTCATTGACAAATCCCACGATAAGGAGAAAATTCTCCGGCCATAGCACGTCCGTGGGTCATACTGGCACGGACGGGCTATTCACAAAAATTGTCACTGCACTTATGGTCATAGGTGAGCAGTTCTGGGGGAGGGCTGCCCGGGCGTCCAATGACTCGAAAGGGTCGGGACGCCTGTTAATTTTTGGGGTCTTTCTCTGCGCCCTCAGTCTGGCGTTCTCTGCGATTAGTTCTTGCTAATCCGTGTTGATCCGTGGCCAGGTTTTGGCAGTATCAGTACGTCGAAATCGTAAAGTTCACCGTGATCCGCGCTTCCGTCTCTACCGCCTGATTTCCCTGGTAATACGGTTTGAAATGCCACTGTTTCACCGCTTCCCGGGCGGCGGCGGCCAGAATGGTGGGCCCGCTGACCACGTGCAGATCCTCTATCTTTCCTGTCTTGTCAATCAGCGCTTGCAGCACCACCGCTCCCTGAACCTTCATTTGCTTGGCCAGCAGCGGATAACTCGGTTCCACCGTGCGTGTAACTCGTGCCGTCGTACTCTGGGAAAGACTTACGTGCGCGTCCGAGTTTCCCGGTTGGCTTGGTGCCGGTGCAGTCGCTTGCCCAGCGCCCGCAGTGCTGGCGGGCTGCATCTCGACCTTGACTGAACTCGTGGACGGGGCCAGGGCTTGATGCTGATTGCCGGCAACCACCTCGACTTCCAGCGGGGGCAGCACCGCGCGGTCGGTTGCCGTAATCACCGGCCCAGCCGGAGTGTTGTCTGTCGTCGACGAGACCCGCGGGGCCGATCGCTTCTTGGGAGTGGCGGGAGCTGCGGCCGGCGCGACTACTTCCGTGGCGGGTAGCGATGGAGCCGGGCCGGGTGGGGGTGGCGCCGCACTCTGGCTGTTGATCTCCGACTCCGGGACAGGGCCGGACGAGAGCCACAGTTGGCGGTCTTTAATGAAAAGGACCACCACCGCAGCCAGCAGAACTGCCAGGGCAAGCAGCATGCGGCGGCGCTGCTTCCCCTCGCTCCTGGGCGCCCGCGGAGCGCTTTGCGCTTCCAGATTGCTGTCGTCTTTCAGGGTGATGGGCATAGGCAAATCTTCCTGCCGGTCGTCCTAGTATGCCCTGAAACGCTTGCCAAATCTACTGTTGTCTGGGTGGTATGGTGGTAAGCCGGGGGGTCAGCAGGCCAGTTGTTCCCGCGTCAGCTTCAATCCATTGAGATTGCCGAGCACGGTAACCGCGACCGAATCAGTATGGAAGAACTCATTGGCCAGTGCCCGCAGTTCCTCCGCTGTCACGCTTTCGATTTTCTCCAGCAGTTCGTCCATGCTGTAGAAGTGATCGAAGTACATCTCCTGCCGCGCCAGGTTCGACATGCGCGCCGTCGAGGACTCCAGCGACAACATCAGGCTGCCCTTCAACTGGTCCTTGGACCGGCGAAGTTCTTCTGCGGGGACGGATTCCGATTTCAGCTTTCGAAATTCCGACACAATGCACTCCACCACTTTGACCGCAGACTCCCGTGAAGTGCCCGCATACACCGACAGGCACCCGGTGTCGCGATATGGGTTCAGATCGCTGTAGATCGCGTACGCCAACCCTTGCCGTTCACGAATATTTTGGAACAAACGTGAACTCATCCCTCCGCCCAGCAAGGTGTTCAGAATGTAGGAGGCGTGGCGTCTCTCATGGGCAATCGGATGCGACGGTACCCCCACACAAATCTGTACCTGCTCCAGCGACTTCTTGTTGCGCATGATGATGCGCGGCACAATTTCGGGTTGCGGGCTGTGAAAGCCGTTCTTTACCGGTTTCATGTGCTGGAAGTGCTTGCCCACCAGTTCCACAAACTGCTCGTGCTTCAGGTTTCCTGCCGCACAGATGATGACATTGCCGGGCGCGAACCGCTCCCCGTAAAAGTCCAGCATCGGGCCCCGCTCAAACTTCTTGACCGTCATCTTGGTGCCCAGAATCGGCCTTCCCAGCGGGTGGTCCTTCCAGAAATTTTGGGTGAAGATCTCATGCACCAGGTAGTCGGGACTGTCCTCATCCATCTTGATTTCTTCCAGAATCACGCCACGTTCGCGGCCAATGTCCTCAGCATCAAAAATCGGGTTCAACACCAAGTCGCTCAGAACATCCAACGCGATGGGGAGGTGCTCATCCAGCACTTTGACGTTGAAGCAGATGCACTCTTTCGCGGTGAAAGCATCCATGCCTCCGCCGATCGAGTCCACTTGGCGCGCAATATCCTCCGCCGAGCGGTGCTTCGTGCCCTTGAACACCATGTGCTCGATGAAGTGGGAGATGCCATTCCATTGCGGATCCTCATCGCGCGACCCGCTCTTGATCCAGATCCCAATCGAGACCGAGCGGATGTGCTGCATCTGCTCCGTGATCACGGTCAACCCGTTGGGCAGCACTTCGCGATGAATGTTACGGATTTCTTTCACCATAGGCCCTTACAACTGAGAACTGGGAACTGACAACTGGTTTTAAAACGCCAGGGTTGTCACTTGGTAAACCCCCCGCCGAACACGATCAATTGTTACACACCGCCGTACTGTCTGGCACCGGCCCATTAACTATTTAGAATCAACTAGTTAAGGGGTTATCCCCGCATTCTTGCCAGTTCCCGGGGGTTTTCCACCCTCATACTCTTCTACAATCAAAGGGGAACATACTTTAGATGCATGGCTGAACTCAAACAAACCACGCTATTAGGCCTTACGCTGCAAGAGCTTACGCAGGTGGCGGAGGAGTCCGGCCAGCCCGCCTATCGCGGCCGCCAACTGTTCGAGGCGATCTACGCCCGCAGAATTGAGGCTCCCGAACAAATCTCCACGCTTCCGCAGGACTTTCGCGTCTGGCTGAACCAAAGCGGGCTTGCCGTCGGTCTGCCGGTGATTACGAAGAAGTTTGCCTCCAGCGATGGCACCGTGCGTTATTTGATGGAATTCGCCGACGGCCAGACCGTGGAGACGGTTTGGATGCCTGAAGGCGATAACGGGGAAGCCGGCGATGGCAGCGAAGCCGGAAGTCAGGCGGATGAACCCACCCGCCGCACGGATCGCAGCACGATCTGTGTTTCCAGCCAGGCGGGCTGCGCCGTGGATTGCCAGTTTTGTCTCACTGCGTTGCTCGGCTTGAAACGCAATCTCTCCGCCGGAGAGATCGTTGGCCAGGTTTGTGCCGTGTTGAACCATCAGCAGGTCTCTCCCCCGCAGTCGCGCGTCAACATTGTGTTCATGGGCATGGGCGAGCCCTTCTTGAACTACGACAACTTCATGAAGGCGGCGCGCCTGCTGGTCGAAGGCGTTGGCATCGCGGAATCACGCATGACCGTTTCCACCGCCGGCATCGTTCCCCGCATCTACGATTTTGGTGCGGAACCCATCCGCCCGAAACTGGCAATATCGCTCAACGCATCCAACAACGAGCTGCGCACCCGCCTAATGCCAATCAATCACAAATGGAATCTGGAACAGTTGATGGCTGCGGCTCGTGATTTTCCACTGAAAAACCGGGAGAAGGTGACCTTCGAGTACGTTCTGCTCGATGGAATCAACGACGGTGCGCAAAACGCCCGCGAACTTGTGGAGTTGATTCGCGGCTTGCGCGCCAAGATCAACCTGATCGCATTTAATCCTGGTTCCGGAATTGCATTTCAAACTCCCGCGGATGCGCGCGTTTCAGAATTTAAGGAGATCCTGAGAGCGGCGGGTGTTCCCGCATTTGTCCGCCGCCCGCGCGGGCGTGATATCTATGCCGCTTGCGGACAGTTGAAACGCACTCTCGATTCCGGAGCCGCTTAAGAAACGCCCGCCGCCCGTGCCGTCCGCGACGGCAACAATGGCGACTGTGACGAATCATGCCGGGCCGCCACCGGCAGCTCGATGCGAAATCTTGCCCCGCCTTCCGGACGGTTCTGGCAGAGGATTTTCCCTTGGTGTTCCTGGATAATCCCGTAACAGACGCTCAGGCCCAGCCCTGCACCCTGCCCCACCGGACGCGTCGTATAAAAAGGATCGAACACCCGGTCCGGCTCCTGTAGGCCAGGCCCATTGTCCACAAACTCGATCACGACCATGCCATTGCTGGCTCGGGTGCTCACCGTGAGCGACCCGCCGGTCTCCGCCATAGCATGAAGAGCATTGTTGGTGATGTGCAGACATACTTGCAGAAGTTGGTTCGAGTCCCCCAGCACTCGGGGAAGGTCACTGGCCAGATCGGTGTGCACCTGCACATTCGCCGTCCGCAATTGCGGGGGATAGAGCTTGACCGCGGTTTGCACCATGGCATTGATGTCCAGCGATGTTTTATCGGCTGGCACCTGCTTGGCAAAACTCAGCAGGCTCGAAACCAGAGTCCGCGTGCGCCGAATCTGGTGTTCGATCTTCTGCGCCAGCGTGCGTTGTTCGCCGTTCAGGGCCGTGGCCGTCAGCAATTCCGAGTAGCCCAGCATCGCGGTCAGGGGATTGTTCAATTCGTGGGCCGCCCCTCCCACCAGTTGCCCCAGGGACGCCAGTTTCTCCGACTGCACCAGTTGCGCTTGCACCCGCCTCAAGTCGTGAAAAGATTGCTGCGACGCCCGCAGCAGATGGAGCAATTCACGGTCCAGCAGGTGCTGCTTCAAAAAGACCATGGTGCCCAATACCAGCATGCTGGCCAGAGTCACAAACAAACGGAACATGCGCACTCGTTGAGGAGTGGTCACGTCGAACACCGACCAGGCGGCAAGCAAGGGAAGGGAGGAAACCGTTATCATACCCAACCGCGCCACCCAGACTCCGTGTCCGTTGGAATTGCCCGAGGGTTTTTGTTGCGGCGCCGATTCAACCGCCCCCAGTCCAATCCAGGTGACCCACGCCATGGAAGCCGCCAGCGGCACATCGTAAACACTGCCCGAGAAATAGACCCTTCGTTCGATGGCCCAGTTCGCCAGATAGGAGCTCAAGCTGTAGGTCAACGTGCAGCCGAACCAGCTCGCGTAAATCGTCCTCCAGGAATGACCGCTGCGGGCCCACAACACCGCCAACCCACCCAGGAACACCAGCTTCTCGATCAGATACAGAATATTCAGATTGTGTTCGTAGAGAGTCTCGTTCCCGTACACATACTGCCAGGGGATTACGGTGACCACATACAGGTACAGCCACCAGATCAAGAGCATCGAGAAATCAAGCGTTCCCAGGCGCGTGGTGCGATTGTCATGCTCCACTTGGGGCTGCATCGCCAGCGCTGCGGTCATGGGAACCAGGTGTAGGAAGAGGACCACGTCCCCGGCGAAAGGGTTAGGGACGTCTTTTCGCAGAAACACTTCGAAGTAACACCAAAGACCCTGATAGGCGAACCAGAAGGCCAAACCCAGCGTCATCATCGCCCAAAACATTCGCGCGCGTCCGTGGCTCGACCAGGCCACCAGAAGCAATGCCATGGTTCCGGATAGCAGCAGCAACAGTTGGGTAAGGTCACTCAGGGCGATGAGCACAAAGCCCTGCGGCAATACCAGCGATGCCGCAGCCTGCGCGCACAGCAGGCCCGACGCCGTGAAAATCCACAGCTTGGAGCGCCTTGACATACGTTGTCATTGTAGAGTGAGGAAGCGACGGAGAAAGTTACTTGGGTAATCTGCCGTCGCATCCAACCCGCCCGGCCGGGTCGCGGCAACGGGTCGGCGGAAAACCTGAGTGTGCCGGTCGCCGAAGTTTCGCTTGCTCTTCCGTTGCATAATAAATAACATTCGTGGCACCCACTTTTTGTCAGAGGGACGTACTCCATTGCCATTTCGAGCAGTTCGAGATCGGTTCCTTTGGAGACTGCGGGCCCCTATGGGTCCCGGCGAAGTCCGCCGTATTGAACGCTGGCTGGCCAGCGCCAGGGTCTTCCTGGCAGTTTCCGCGCTGGTCGCCATCTGGATGGATCCGGGGGCGATCCGCTATTCGCTGTGGGCTTTCGCCCTGCTGGCTTTCTATTTGGCCCAGGGCGTAGTTATCATCATCTTCCTGCGGCGGCGCCAGCAATCCACCCCAGCCTTCCGCTTACTGGTGCATAGCGCCGACATCGTTTGGCCTGCCCTGATTTCGGTCTTTGCCAGTGGTCAGAACAATCCCTTTTTTCTGTTCTTCGTTTTCGTCCTGGCCGCCGCAGCTTATCGCTGGGGCCTATGGGAGACCGTGGGCACCGCCGCTGCCGAGGTCTCCTTGCTTTGGCTTCAGGCCCTGAGCTTCCATTGGGGACTGATGTCATGGATCACCGCTCTCGCCGTCCGATACCGGTTGCCCCCTTTGCGCATTGACCCCACTTCGTTCGAGCCCAAGGGTCTCTTCATGCGCTCCATCTACCTGTTGGTGCTGGGTTTCCTGCTCGGTTATCTCGCCGAGCAGCAGAAGCAGCTTCGCGCCGAAAAAGCCGTGATCGCTCGTATCCTGGGAAAGGCGCGAGTGGAGGCCGGGGTGGTCGGTACCCTCCACGAGATTGCCAGCGAGCTGCTTTCCATGTACCGGGCCCGTTTGTTGGTGATTGCCTCCCAGGAGCTCAGCAGCTATCGAGTGTATGTCGGCGAATTGAGCAACCCGGAACACGGATCCGGCTTTCACTGGCTGGATCCCTCCGACAGCGACCGCCAGATCTATCTGAAAGAGTCCCCATCCGTCGCCTGTTATGCCGAACGGAATGGCGCCGGCGGAAGTGACCACTTCTCCCTGCTGGCGCTGGACGAGGAGACCAGAATCGAGAACGTGAATCTCGAGTTCCTCGATCCCATCGCCCGGAAACATGAATTCCGCAGCTCCATGATGGTTTCCTTCGTGTTCGGACAAGAGTGGCGGGGGCGGCTCTTTTTGCTGGATCCCAAACTCACAGGAGACACCGAGGAGGAACTGCGCTTCCTCCAGGAACTGGTGCGCCAGGTAGGACCCGCCGTTTACAACGTGCTTCTGCTACGCCGCTTGCGTTTGCGGGCCGGGGCCGTGGAGCGCGCCCGCTTCGCCCGCGAACTGCACGATGGTGCGGTACAATCGCTCATCGCCGTGGAAATGCAGGTGGACGTGCTGCGTCGGCAATCCGCCATCAAGCCCGACGTGGTGCCAAAGGAGTTGGGCCGCATCCAGGCCTTGCTCCGCGAAGAAGTTCTCAAGCTGCGCGAACTCATGCAGCAAATGAAGACCCTGGATGTAGACTCCAAGAAGCTTCTGGGCGTGATCCACGATACCGTGGAACGTTTCCAGCGGGAAACCGGGATCGTCGCCCGTTTCACTTCCGACCTGGAGGAGTTTGACATGCCCCAGCCCGTATGCCGGGAACTGGCCCGCATTGTGCAAGAGGCCCTGGTGAATGTGCGCAAGCACAGCCAGGCGCGCCAGGTCGGCGTCCGGCTCGGTGCCAGCGGCAACGGTTGGAAGATCGTCATTGAAGACGATGGCCAGGGTTTTCCCTTCACCGGCCGGCTTTCCCAGCTGCAACTCGACGATCTGGGCAAAGGGCCGGTGGTCATCAAGGAACGGGTCCGTTTGATTGAGGGCGAACTCACGATAGAATCAAATCCGGGCCAGGGCTCCCGCCTGGAGATTACAATTCCTCAGCAACAAGGCGCGATTCATGGATAACAGAAAACCTACTCGCATTGTGATTGCCGATGACCACCCGATTTTTCGTGATGGCTTACGGCGCCTTCTGGAAACCGAGCCTGACCTCAAAGTGATTGGCGAAGCCTGTGACGGAGCGGAAGCGGTCAAGCTGGCGCGCCAACTCAAGCCCGACATCCTGTTGCTGGACCTGGCCATGCCTCGCCACCCCGGTCTGGAAGCGCTGCGCGAAATGAGCGCCGGTCCCGGCTCGGATGGGGTGCGTGTCATCCTGCTCACCGCCGCCGCGGAAAAGAATCAGATCGTCGAAGCTTTGCAGTTAGGCGCGCGCGGAGTGGTGCTAAAGGACTCCGCCACCCAGTTGCTGCTCAAGGCAATTCATACCGTGATGGCCGGAGAATACTGGGTGGGACGCGAAAGCGTCTCCAACCTGGTGCAGTATCTCCGCAACCTGGTTCAGTCTTCCGGCGAAGATGCCCGAAAAAAGAAGTTTGGACTCACGCCCCGCGAACTGGAAATCGTTTCCGCCGTCGTAGCCGGATACTCCAACAAGGAGATCGCAGAATACTTCAAAATCAGCGAGGATACGGTCAAGCACCATCTTAGTAACATCTTCGACAAATTGGGGGTTTCTACACGTCTGGAACTCGCCCTGTTTGCCGTCAATCAATCCTTGCCTTTGAAGCCTATCTCCTAGACGACATAGCACTTTCGTGCCATGGTTCGACCCGTCTGGGCTATTGCCTGGTTGCCGCACAGGCACTACCATGTTGGAACCAACTCACAATTGGGTTTTCCCCCGTGATTGGTGTCGCGGGGATTGTGTTATTCCTGGACGCAGCGCATAGTCAAGGTTCGCGAGGAGGCGACCTGTGGCAAAGTTCTTGCATCAACTTTGGTTGGACGAACGCGGCCAGGATGTCGCCGAGTACGCCGTGATGTTGGCAGTCGTGCTGGTGATCGTGGTCGGCACCATCCGCTTGATCGGCGCCAACGCCAACAACGTGTTCTCGTCAGTGTCTAGCTCCATCGCCCAGTAAATCGCAGGCGACGCCCCCGCTCTTCCCGCTGCCTCAGCGTAGTTCTCCCTCTGTTGTCACCTCCGCATTTGGGCAACACCACCTCCTGATCCTCTCGCGCAATTCTCGGGGTTCACAACAGAAGTTAACCGGGTAGCTTTCTATTCGAGGACGCCATCCGTCAGCTTGGGGCGCTTTAGCAGTGCACGATCTTCGGACTCTTAATCCCGCGCGTGGCATTCCGCGTATCCACTACCAGTTGTGAATCGCGCACAATGCGGGCATAGTCGTAGTCGGAGTGATCGGTCACAATCAACACGCAATCATACTGCCCGAGATTGTCCAACGGAGCGGACTTCATTTGCAGATCGTACTTGCGTCCCTTGCCGACGGTGGGGAAATACGGATCGTTGTAGCTGACTTGCGCGCCTTCCTTTTGTAGTAATTCAATGATCGCCAGCGCAGGCGACTCGCGCAGATCGTCGATGTCCCTCTTGTAGGCCACTCCCAACACCAATACCCGCGAGCCATTCACTGCCTTTTTCTGCTGATTCAACGCTCGGGCCACAAATTCAAGCACGTGGTACGGCATGTTGGTGTTGATCTCGCCCGCCAGTTCAATGAAGCGGGTGCGGAAGTCCCACTGCTTGGCTTTCCAGGAAAGATAAAAAGGGTCCACCGGAATGCAGTGGCCACCCAGGCCGGGGCCGGGATAGAACGGCTGGAACCCAAAAGGTTTGGTGGCGGCCGCGTCAATCACTTCCCAGATATCGATTCCCATCCGCAGCGACAACATCTTGAGTTCATTCACCAGCGCAATATTGACGCAGCGGTAAATGTTCTCCAGCAGCTTGGTCATTTCCGCCGCCGCGGGCGAGGAAACTCTCACCACACGATTGAAAATCGCGCCATACAGCGCGGCCGCCAGATCGGATGCTTTCGCATCCAGTCCTCCCACCACCTTGGGGATATCGCGCCGCGCCACCGTCGTGTTGCCGGGGTCCTCCCGTTCGGGAGAAAAGGCCACGTAGAACTCTGCCGCATCCGAACTCCCGCCGCGCGAGGCTTTCAATCCCTGCCGGTTGCTCTTCTCCAGAATCGGAATCAGGATTTCTTCCGTGGTTCCGGGATACGTCGTACTCTCCAGAATCACCAGATGCCCCGCCCGTAGGTGCGGCGCGATGGCCTTAGCCGTTTCGGTGATGTAGCTCAAGTCCGGTTCGTGATACTCATTCAGTGGCGTGGGCACACAAATGATGATCGCGTCCATCTGTTGCAGCCGGGAATAATCCGCGGTGGCGCTGAAGCCCTGGGCTTTCGCGGCTTTAATCTCAGTGGCCGGAATGCGGAAGATGTACGTTCCTCCCTGATCGAGGGTCGCCACCTTGCGCTGATCGATGTCAAACCCCGTCACCGGAAATTTCTGTTCGCTATAGAGCAGCGCCAAAGGCAGGCCCACATAGCCCAGCCCGATAATCGCGACCCCGGCGCGTTTCTCTTCAATCTTGCTCTTCAGAGCGGAAAACAAGTGGGCGGAAGTTGTAGAAGTGGCTGTCATTTTCAAATACTTGGCACGCAACTGAATTTTAGCATGTAGTGGACATCTTCCTGGTGACGCGGAAGACCCTGACGGGTGGTAATGTCAATCGGCCGCATGGCACACCGTGTTATCCACAGGCTGAACCAGCCCTGCCACTTTCTGCGCGCCCGAGCGCCATTTACTTTCTTGCTTCGCTGCAACTGGAGGGGCACAGCGGACGATGGCCGAAACACTCACTGGGCAGGACATCAGCTTCATCGAGTTGCAAACCGCGGGGTTCTGTGTCGAATGTGAGTTGATCAGCAAGAACAACACGCCCTATTGCCTGGCCTGCGGCAGCCGCGCCGTGCTGAGTTTGTCCCGAGTCCTCGGGGGATCATTGCGCGGGCAGCAAACGGCCCACCTGATCGCCGACGTCGAGCTCGACCGCTTGGTGCGCGAATTGCTCCGCACCGTTCCGTCCTCCAGTTCTGACACTCGTCTGCCCGCTTCCTTTGCCGTTCTCGCTCCCTCGCGCAGTCACGCCCGTATCCCGGGCCCACACTCTCTCCCGGGCATGGTGCGTGCCCACGATCGCGAAATCCATCCTGGAGAAATTGACCTGGAACCCGCGATCAGTGTAATTGCCGAGCGCGCCCAATCTTTGACCGGAGCCACCGGCGCTGCCATCGCCTTACGCCACGGCGACGAAATTGTTTGCCGCGCCCGCACTGGCCGCACCGCACCCGACCTCGGCGCGCGCCTGCAAACCGATTCCGGAATTTCCGCCGACTGCGTCCGCACCGGCGAAGTCGTTCTTTGTCACGATGCCGAAAGAAACCCTTGCGTTGACCTCGCCAGTTGCCGCCGTTTGGGTGTCCGTTCCATCCTGGCCGCCCCACTGCGCCACTTCCGCCGCACGCTCGGCGTATTCGAGGTCCTCTCCGCCGCTCCTAACGCCTTCGATCACCGTGATGTCGCTACCATGCAACTGCTCTCCAGCATGATGGTCGCGGCGATCTCCCGCCTGTCCAATCTGAGAAATGGGAACTGAGGGCTGACAACTGGTTCAATTCGACGTAGAACCCCGCCCCACCACCGGTCTTGGGAGGGCACGGCCTTGGCCGTGCTAGTTTTTTCTTCGCGATCTTTGCGACCCTTTGCGTCCTTTGCGGTCAGGAACTCCACGCCGCGAGCTGCGCGAAGCGACCTTGGGAGGGCAAGCACAGCATCCTGACCTCGCCTATCGGTTAAGGCACTGCCTTGTCTGCGCCCCCTCAACCCGCTCCGCCGCTAGAGTAAGATGTACCTAATAGCAGTATGCCGACCCTCGGGCCTAATCCGGCGGAGATTGGCCAGCCAACGATGCCCTCCCATCCAGAGCGCCGGCGGCGCCTGCGCCACCAACTCCACCTTCCCGCCTATGTCGGCCTGAACCCGGCCCTGCACCCAACGTCCGAGCTTTGCGAGATCATCGATCTCAGCCAAGATGGCATGGCGATTCAAACCGCATCGCTGCTCGAAGTCGGACGCGACGAGAATTTGTTTCTTGATCTCCCAGAGACCAATGCCTCAATCCAAACCACCGGAACCGTGATCTGGTCGGATACTTCGTCCGGGCGGGCTGGCGTCCATTTTCTCGATCTCCCGCCCGAGTCACTGTCCGCGCTGAAGAAATGGCTCTTCGTTGATGCGCTGGCGGGTTGTGTCCAACTGGTCGCTGAAGATCGCGACGTGGAGCATCCAGACCCGTGGAATGAGATCGAACCCGACCACACTTCCGTCCTCACCGCCTTGGCCGCGGTAAGAAGGGAAGTGGAATCGCTCGGCTCTGACCTGGACGCCGCCCTGCACCTGATCGCGCGCCGGGCGCAGGCCTTCACACGCTCGACGGCCGCAGCCGTCGGCCTCGCCGAAGGTGACGACATGATCTGTCGCGCCACGGCCGGCCCCAATGCTCCTGCCCTGGGCGTGCGCCTGCGTGTTGGCTCCGGCTTTTCCGGAGAATGTGTGCGCTCCGGCATCCTGCTGCGCTGTGACGACTCCGAAACCGATCGCCGGGTTGACCGCGAGAGCTGCCGCGCTCTCGGCATCCGTTCCCTGATCGCCGCCCCCATTCGCTCGCGGGGCGCGGTCATCGGGCTCATCGAAGTTTTTTCTCCCCATCCCAATATTTTTCAGACTGATCATGAGCTGGCCTTGCAGCACTTGACGGAAGTCGTTTCCGCCGCGGTACTTCGTGCCGGCCTCCCGGAATCGTCTTCTCCGCCTGCTTCCGCAGCCAGCCTGGACGACGAATTTCCCGTGGAGACTGCGGCCGATCTTCCCATCCCTCAGCTCTCACGCTCCCGCAATCTTCTCCTGCTTAGTATCCTCATGACGGTTCTCTTCGCCTTACTGTGGCTGACCCAGCCTTGGAGGACGAACGGTCGCGGCAATGCCGGCTTTGCTCCCCCTCCGCCGCAGGAAGTTACGCCACCCGCGCCTTCCGCCAACAAGCTGGAGACACTGCAAAGACTGGCGGACGCCGGCGACCCCGCTGCGCAGTTCGATTTCGGAGTGCGCTACTGGACGGGCGACCAGGTTCCTCAGGATTACAGCCAGGCCGTGCGCTGGTTTTCCCGGGCTGCCGAGCAGGGCAACGTTGCCGCTCAAGCCATGCTGGGCAACTGCTACTGGGCAGGCCGCGGCGTGCCCCCCGATCTCCTGCAAGCCTATTTCTGGTCCTTTCTGGCGCAGGCCGCCGGAGATGAGGCCAGCAAGTCTCGCGTCGCGCTGCTTGCCACCCGGCTCAGTCCCGGTCAGATCGCCGTTGCTCAGAAAAAAGCCAACGACTGGATGACGCATCGTCCCGGCAAAGCCCTGTCCACCGCGCCTTAGCAGCTTCCGCATCGAATCGGGTTTAGAATAAAAGCAGAGGACCTTCCCGTGCCGACCTTGCGCGACATCGTTTACCAGCACGTCCGCGAAGGTGAACTGTACGAGAAGCTCGACCGCAATCGCGTCCGCTGCTACGCCTGCGGCCATTGCTGTCCCATTCCCGACGGTCAGCCCGGCGTCTGTAAAGTCCGCTACAACCAGGGTGGAACTCTCTATGTACCCTGGGGCTACGTGGGCGGCGTACAGTGCGATCCCATCGAAAAGAAGCCCTTCTTTCACGCCTACCCCGGCGCGCTTGCTTACAGCTTCGGAATGCTGGGATGCGATCTGCACTGCGGCTACTGTCAGAACTGGGTCACATCGCAAGCCCTGCGCGATCCCGATGCCGTCTCTCCACCGCTCGAGGCCTCGCCCCAGGCGCTGGTGCAGGACGCGCTCCGCCAAGGCGCGAAAGTCCTGGTCAGCACTTACAATGAACCGCTCATCACCAGCGAATGGGCCGTGGCTGTCTTTAAAGAGGCCAAAGCTGCGGGCTTGGTAACAGGTTTCGTCTCGAACGGCAACGGCACTCCGCAAGTGCTCGAGTACCTGCGTCCCTGGATTGATCTCTACAAAGTGGACCTCAAGAGTTTCGACGACCGCCACTATCACGAGCTCGGCGGACGCATTGGGCCGATCCTCGAAACCATCCGCAGCCTCCACCAGATGGGCATTTGGCTCGAGATCGTCACTTTGCTGATTCCCGGCTTCAACGATTCCGACGACGAACTGCGTGGGTTAACAGAATTCATTACCGGCGTTTCTCCAGACATTCCCTGGCATGTGACTGCATTCCACAAAGATTACAAAATGGAGGATCCGGACAACACCCGCCCGGCAGACCTTCTACGCGCGGCAGCAATCGGGAAGAAAGCCGGCCTACGCTACGTCTACGCCGGAAACTTGCCCGGCATGGTCGGTGAGCACGAGAACACCCGCTGTCAGAATTGCGGCGACACGCTTATCCGCCGCCACAGCTATTTTGTGGAAGACTATCGCCTCACGCCGGACGGCCGTTGTCCTTCCTGCGCGACCGCCCTTCCCGGCCGCTGGGCGCCCCGCTTCGAGGGCCAAATCTCCGGCCGCCCTTTTATTCCAGGCCGTCGCCTGATTAACATCCTCAACTGAGAACAGAGAACTAACATCTGACAACTGGGCTCTTCTTCACGGGGAGTGGTTCCGAACCGCTGTTTACAAGTCCTGCCCTGCCGCGTTATACCTCTGTCTCAGGCCATGCCCAATAAAATTCTTCTCCTCCCATTGCTCCTCATCGTCGCAACCGTTTCCCATGCCGTCGACAAGCCCAAACTCACGCTCGACGAGTTTTTTGACTCGGTCGATATTGCCGACTTGCAGCTTTCTCCCGACGGGCACTCGCTGGTGTTTAAGACCGAGCGCGCCGACTGGAACCAGAACGTCTATCGCGACGACCTCTGGCTTTACCACGACGGCGGCACCGGCGTTCCCACGCAACTTACCCAGTCCGGCCACGACAGCGCGCCACAGTGGTCCCCCGACGGCCGCTGGATCGCATTCCTCTCCGAACGAAAAACCGGAAATGACGCCGCCGACGACTCCGCCGACGTAGCCACCCAGCTTTATCTGATCCCGCCCACCGGCGGCGAAGCCTTCCCCGTGACCAGCGGCGATGAAACTGTCCATGCCTTTGCCTGGTCGGCCGATGCCCGCACCCTCTACTTCGCCACCCGCACCCCTTGGACCCGCGAACAGAAAGATGATTACAAGAAAGAATGGAAAGATGTTATCCAGTACCGCGCCGCCGAACGCGGCGACACGATTTTCAGCCTTGGCCTTGCCCAAGCTCTCGCCCGTCACGCCGCCCGTGGCACCTCGAACGATAAGCCGGATGAGGCCACGGGCGCGACCCCCGGCGCCCACGCCATTGCCACTTCGCCATTGCGAATTCAAACTCTGGAAGCTTCGCCCGATGGCCGCCGCCTGGCCCTCCTGACCACTTCGATCTCTCAGCGCGAAGAAAAAGTTGAGGAATTCGAGATTTATACGGTGGACTTGGCCAACGCCTCTCCCGATCGTCCGCCGCACCAAGTCACGCGAAACCAGGCCGTCGAACAGAGCGTGCTCTGGGCCACGGACAGCCAGCACATTTTCTTTCAGGTGGAATACGGCGCAGCGGAAGGGAAGTATCACGACACTCAAACTCGCCTCTACTGGGTTGACGCCGCTACCGGCGAAATCAAGCGCTGGGCAGCCGATTTCGAGGGCGCCGTCGGCGCCTACGCAGTCACTCCCGATGGCGGAGCCGTCGCCGCCGCCCGCGTCGGAACAGAAGTACAGCTCTATGCCCAGGCCGGAGCATCTGCGCCTTTTTCCAGGCTAGCCGGATGGCCCGGCACTTACGAAAAAATCGCCACCGCCTCGCACTCACCGCGCATCGCTTTTATTCATTCGTCGCTCGACCAACCTAACGAAGCGTATATCGCCGAAAGTATGGCTACCCTGCAAGACGCCCGGCCCGTTACTTCATTCAACCGGCTATTCACCGAGCGTGATCTGCCTAGAGGCAAGCCCTATCGCTGGACTGCCGATGACGGCGCCACCATCGAAGGCATGTTGATGTATCCCCCGGGGAAATTTGAAGCCCGCAACCTGCCGGTGTTCGTGCTTATCCACGGTGGCCCCGACGACGTGGACGACGCCGACGGCAGCCACTTCCAGGCCGATTGGTATCGCTGGGACCGCATGGCTGCGACCCAAGGCTGGCTGGTCTTCGAGCCTAATTATCGCGGCACTTCCGGTTACGGCGACAAGTTCCTCGAACAGATGGTGCCGCAGATCGTCTCGCGGCCCGGCAAAGACATTCTCGAAGGCATCGACGCGCTGGTGAAAGACGGCATTGCCGACCCCGACCATCTCGCCGTCGGCGGCTACAGCTACGGCGGTTACATGACCAACTGGCTGATCACCCAGACGACGCGCTTCAAAGCCGCCGTCACCGGCGCGGGCGCCGTGGAGAACGTTGCCAACTGGGGCAACGACGACACCACTCTGGACGACGCCTTCGATCTCGGTGGTTTGCCCTGGGAAGTCCCGCAGCGATATCAGGATGAAGCCGCAATCTTTCAGATCAACAAAGTCCGCACCCCAACGCTCATCGTGGCTGGTGCCGACGATATCCGCGTAGCCGTGGCAGAAGCCTATCTGCTCGACCACGCTCTGTACAACCGGGGAGTGCCGAGTTCGCTGCTTATCTTCCCGGGCGAGGGCCACAGCCTGGAGAAAAGTCCCTGGCACGGCAAGATCAAAGTGCGGGAAGAATTGAAGTGGTTACAGAAGTACGGCGGCGTTCCGGCTAAGTAGAGCTAGGGTGCCCCGTCCAAGCTTCGCTTGGGCGGGTGTGTTGCCTACTGCCCCGCCGGCCCCACCGCGCTGGCCATCTTTACTCGGCTTTCCTCGGTATAGCGGGCAACCCCTTGATACAGGGCTTCTGCAATTCGCTGACGGTAACTCGAACTCTGCAAGTTATTCTCGTCGGTGGGGCTGCTGACAAAAGAAACCTCGGCAAGCACGGCCGGCATCGATGTTCCCGTCAGCACGACGTACTGCGCCTGCTTGACTCCACGATTAGGCAGCCCGGGATTGTTGGCCGACAAGGTTCCGTAGAGTGCCCGCTGAATGCTGGCTGCTAACCGCCGCGATTCATGCACCTTTTCTCGGATATCAACATTCGTCCAATCAATGTCCGGCGATGTGTCGGCATCGCCGCTGGCGTGGGCGCGTGCGCGCACGGAAGAGTAGGTGTTGGTGTAGTAGGTTTCCACCCCGCGCGCGGATGGGAAATCGCTGTAGTTCGCATGGACCGAAAGGAACAGATCCGCCTTGGCCACATTGGCAACTTCAGCACGCTTCTCCAGCGC
The DNA here is from genome assembly GCA_052147055.1 of Terriglobales bacterium. Lineage (GTDB taxonomy): Bacteria > Acidobacteriota > Terriglobia > Terriglobales > Acidobacteriaceae > JABCZH01. Next base: position 4,290 of record JBKQLO010000068.1, on the reverse strand, counting down.
AATGTAGTTGTCATCCGTGCGCGTATAGATCACCGCCGCCGCCAATCGCTTCTCCACCAGCTTGCCCAGCCGTTCCACAATGTCGAGCACCAGATCTTTTTCCAGCAATCCCTTGCGCCCCACCGTTCCCAGGTCCCACCCGCCATGGCCGGCATCGAGCACGATGCGCAGCTTCGGTTCTCCTGCTTGCAGCTTTTTGCCGTCCAACGCTGGAGGAACCGCACTGGGTGTCTCACTTCTCGCGATGAGTGCCCCATTTCCCGCGTTCTTTGCCAGAAGTGGGGGCTGTGCCTGCTCCGTCGGACCAAACAGCTCAACCTTCGCCCGTGGCTTCGGCTCCGCTCCAATCGTTCTGACTTCAATCACCAGACGGTAGGGATTCGGTTCCAGACTCACCGAGAAATTCGATGCCCCTTTGGTTTCCAGCACCACTCGGGTCACACCATGCGTGGGCTGGGCCACTCGCACTCGCTGCAACAGCGGATCCCCTATGTCAATCGTCTTATTGAAGAGCGATGCCACCAAGCGTGTGTCGTGCAGATCCAGATAGATTCGCTCGGGATGCGAAAGCCGGTGCGCTTCATACTGCACCTGGTCTTGCAAATCAATCACCACCGTACTCGAATCCGCCGATGACCAGTGCCGGATGCCCGTAACTTCCGGTCTCTGCCCCGACGCCGCCGTACTCGGCGCTTCCTGCGCGATTTCTTCTTGCTCAGGCTCCGTAGACTCCGCAATCGGCGCCACGGCCGTCGCAGTCGACGTTTGTGTCTGCGGCAGTGGCGCAGAGTTCGTACGCGCTGGCGCAGCTTTATGCGAGGCCGAAGTAACCGGCACCACACGACGGCGGATGTTCCACCACAACCCCATTCCCAAAGCGACCGCCACTACGATCAGCGCAACCACCACCGCCAGCCCGGGCCGTGAGTCCCTTGCCGCTTCAAATTCCGGCGCCGCTTCAGATTCCGATGCCACGGGAGCCGGCAGAATGGCTGCCGCTTCTTCGACCTCCGCACTCAGTTTCACTTCCGGTAACTGGGTCGGAGCCTGCTCAATGTGATCTTGCTCTTGACCTTGCTCAGGTTGATCCTGTTCGACCTGTTCTTGCTCGTTCTGCTCCTGCGCGCCCTCCGCAACCGCAGCGCTCTCCGCTGCCGCTGCCTGCGCCACCACCCGCTGCGAGATTTCCGCCAGCCGGTCTTCTTCTTCCGGCCGCAAGGCAGCAAGAATCAATTCCGCCAGCAGGCTCAGACTGCGAACGTCACAGTCGTTGAATCCATACGGCTCGCTGGAAAATGCCTCTACTAAACCAATAATCGCCTGCCTGGCCGACAGCGGCACCGCCACCATCGACCGCGTACCCAGAGCACGACAAGTCTCCGCATTGACCCGAGCATCGGTTTCCGAATCGTCGCAGCGGACCACCTGTCCTGACGTCAGACACGCCCCGGAAAATCCCGAGTTCGGATCCAGACGCGCGCCCGCATCCGGAGTAACCTTTCCTGCCACGGCGCGGCAGACGATCGCGTCTCCTTCTGCCAGCGCGATGGCCACACCATCCGCGCCCGTGATTGCCAGGGCGCGCTCGGCCACCAGTTGCAAGACTTCATCCAGAACAAAATGCTCCAACTGCCACGCGTCCGCCGCGCTCGAAGCCGCGCTATCGTGCTCGGCGTGCGCGCGGCGTTGGCGAATCTGCTGGTGCAGCGCAGAAAAAGCCAGCAACGCCTGTAGCGCTTCCCCGCTCGAAGTAGTGGGAGGCGCGACGCGCAGCGAAGTCGAGCCCAGCGTGACTACGCTCGCTCGTTCTCCCAAAGCCGTTTTCGGACCCGCGCTCACTGGTTACAATCTCCGTTCAGGAAAAACCAATCCTAATCAGACAGGATTAAAGAATAAAGATAATTTGCCACTCCATCACGCTCGCCTTTGCGATCCCTTTGCGTACTTTGCGGTCAAAGGTTTACCCGCGAAGGATGGTAAAAGTTAAAGTTAGGACTGCGAAGCAAGCATCCCCCAACCCTGCCGACACACCACCTCACTTGTAACTTACAGACCGCCAGCCACAACCGCAATATATCCGCCGCGCACGAAGGTGGGAGAGCGCACCTGCTCTTTCGTAAGTAAGTGGTTCCGATTCAACCAGTTCCAAGCCCATTGCGCAGTCTTCGAAATGGGGATATCCTGTGTAGTTGGAATGACTTACAAGGTTGTGGCGGGTGAGTGAAACTGGCAAGAAGTCGGGTTGGTTGTGGCCGCTGGGGCTGTTGGCCACCAGTCTGGCTGGCATCGGCGTAGTGGTCATGCGTGGCTGCTGGCACGGCAAGATGAGTTGGCCGGTTCGCGCCCAGGACCATTCCTACCAGGTTTGCCTCGGCTGCGGCATCAAGCGCCTGTTCAACGAGAAAGATTTTCGCTCCTACGGCCCCTACAGCTACGATTTAGCCCGCCTCATCGCTTGGGACCGCAACCGCACCGGCACAACTCCACCCAAAGCCGAGACCGAACCAGAAACAACCCGCAACGCCTCCTGAGCTTTTTTTCTGACCTTCCTTCTGATCTCTTTCCTGACCTCTGCCGTGAACCATCACGGGTACTGAGGCACGTCTCCACCGGACGCTAGAATTTCAGGATGTGGTCTCGCTCCCACCGGGCAGCCTCGACTGAAACCCTTGAACTGGCTATGCCCAAGCGCCGCCGCCATCACCGCCAGAAGCTTCGCAACCTGGCCTACGTGAAGGTGGATTCCACCAACGGAGGCATCCTGCTCGACATTGGCGAGTCCGGAATGGCCACTCGTGTTCTCGCTCCTCTTAACCTTGATCAGCCGGTGCATCTGCGCGTCGATCTGGCCGATCCCCGGGTTCACCTCGAAGCCGACGGCCGCGTGGCCTGGATCAATTCCACTGGCCTGGCCGGCATCGAGTTCCTCGATCCGTCTCCGCGCTCCGCCCGTCTGCTGAGAGAGTGGTTATTCACCCAGCTTCTCGCCGACGCGCATCGCCTGGGCGGCAACGCCGCTGGCGAATTGCAGTTCTCCACTACCTCGCGGCCTGCCATCCGCCTCGATCCGCAGCCCGCGCCGCCGCCACGCCCTCTGCGACTGTTATGGCTCCCGGTTTCCGCCCACGGCTTCGCCCGCCTGGTGGACGGCCTCGCGCTGCTGTGCGCCGTGCTGCTCTTCAGTGTTCTGTCCTTGTCGCTGATCGACATCCTTCCATCGTGGCCGATCGCCGCCGCACTCCTGTTCGGCGTCAGCGGCATCTTCGCCCTGCTCTACGGATTCTTGTTTTCGCTCTGGTTTAAGACCACGCCAGGAAAACGTCTGGCAGAACTGGCGGGACGTGGCTCCGCCCGCCGAATGCCGAAAAAAGAAGATCAAACCCGCTTTCGCTAGGCTGTCAGGATGACAGCATGTTAGTGCGTCAAATACTGTCTTGCCAGCCACAACTGCAAATCCCGGCTCGTGCGCCGGCTCATCTCAGCAAAACGGATGCCCGTATTCCCCTGCTTGTTCCACACCACTTCTCCCTGCACTTTGAATCCTGCTCGCGCCCCGGGAAGCTCAAAATTAACTCGCACCGGACCCGCGATCCCGGTAGGCCGGCAAGGCCGCACCGCAACCCCTCCCTGACTCAGATTCAGCAGGCTGGCTTTCACCCGCTTCTTGGAGGCGAGCGTCACATAGATCGGCAGGTCGAGGGTATGGCGATGGTAGCGGAGTCTGCCATCCAGAATCAGATTGCGCGCCGCAGAGAGCGTGTGCACCGCCTGCTCCACTGAAATCGGCTTCTCGAAGACAAAGGTCGCGTCACTGTCTTTGAAGCGATCGCGGCCATTGGCGCTGCTGATAATCACCAATGGAACCGTATTCCATTCGTCATTGAGTTCTTGCAGAAAGTCTGCGGTGCCCGCCAGGTCATAATCGACAATCAGGGCGTCGACTTTGGTTCGCGCCAGCTTGGCGCGCGCGCGCGCCGGCTCCGGCTCTACATCCACCCCAATGTGGAGACCGCCCAGAATGCATTCCAGTACGCTAACTTCAGACCAATCTCGGGAAACCAGCAGGGACGAAAGCGTCATCCGCCAACTGTAGTCTGCCGGGTCACCAGACCACAGATAACCAAGGTAACGCGCGCCTCAGGCCTGCCCACGATACCACTCTATGGTGCGCTGCAAGCCTTCTTCAAAGCCCACCGTGGGCTTGTATCCCAGGTGCTTTTGCGCCAGTGACAGGTCGGCCAGCGAGTGCTTCACATCTCCGGCCCGCTCCGCTTCGTACTTCACCTCACC
>JBKQLO010000067.1:0-14887 GCA_052147055.1 Terriglobales bacterium | reverse complement strand
ATTCTTCAAAGAAGCCTACCAGCAGAAAGAATGCTCCCCAGAATGCGGCAAACTTAACGACGCGTAGGCCATGCAGCGCCACGCTGCCGAAAGAAAACACTCCGGCGGCGCGCATCAAAAGCATCAGGATTGAAAGTGCGACGCCCCCCCACAGCAATCCCAGCCAAAAGTGCTTGCCAAAAACTCCCCGCCAGGGAAGTCCATAATCGCCGAACCGCCTTTTCTCGGTTGCAGCCATGACCCGGGCGGGCAGAAAGGATGAGGTCACCAGCACGATATAGATAAAGAAGGTTTGCCAAAGTGGGCCAGTGCCGTGGGAAGGTATCAGGTGGACGAAACTCGACAGCGCAAAAAAGACCACCAACACCATGCCGACGTAGAGAAACAGCCTCCAGCCAGGGCGCAGGCCCTGGGGACCTAGAAACAGGTTGTGCATGCCGTCAGCAGAAGGCGTCATCACAGGCGGGTTCAGCCCAGGCGAGGGCGGTTCGGGCACGGGTGTAGCGGCGCCTGGTTGGAGTTCATCCATGCAGAAGTTTCCCTAACCGTCCCTGGACATGGTAAAACACTCGCCGTTGCCTCATGAGTCAATTTTTCACGCGCGAACGCTTTGGGCGGCCGCAGGTCCTGGCCGGATTCCTCCTGCTGACATTCATGGCGCAGTGTCTTTGGCTGCTGCTTGGGCATACGCAGCGGGAGGCGGTGGACTCGGCCCAGCTTTTCCGGGTGCAGGAAGGCTTGCTGCAATGGCGGGGAGAGTCGATCGCGGGAACGCCTTCTACGAATCGAGTGGAGGCGGGAACGTATCCTCCGCCAGAAGTGGACCAGAACGAAGGCTACGATCCTGACCACTCGCCACTCTGGTATTTGCTGGCATCGGCCGCGCTGCTGGGTTGGCACCCACCGGATGTGAACACTCCGCTGTACTTTGGGTGGTTGGAGCGGCTGCCCTATATCGTGTTTGGGGTCCTACTCGGGGCTTCGGTGTGGTATGTGGCTCGCAGGCTGTACGGAAACGCCGGCGGCTATGTCGCGCTGGCTCTCTATTGTTTTTCTCCCGCCGTCCGCAGCAGCAGCACCCTGTGGTTTGCCGGACCTGAGATGGGAGCAGCCTGGGGAACCTTTGGCGCGATTTTCACTGCGATTGCCGTGGCCCACACTTTATATGCGCCGCGTGAGGTGGTGGTGTGGAACTGGCGGCGCATTCTGCTGCTGGGATTGTCGCTGGCGCTGGCGGTGGGTTGCCAGTTCTCGCTGATCGTTCTGGCGCCTCTGGCGCTGGCGTTCATGTTGTATGTTGCGCCCACGCGGCGAAAGGCCGCGGTCGTCATCTGGCTAGCGGCGTGCGTGGTGGCGCTGCTTCTGCTGGGGGCGGCGTATGCATTTCGGCTCGAATGGTTCTGGCAGGGAATTCGCCATGCCCATTTTTTCCAAATGACCCGGCAGGCGTTCACGACCAAGTGGTCGTATCAACGGATGCTCGGGCAGATCGGGCAAGCCGGTCCGGCTTTACTGGTGACGCTTCCTGCGGCGTTGACCGTGTACTTGGTTTGGCCTCGTTCAAGATATTTCGGCAACACCGCACCGCTGTTGGTTGCCGTATTGTTTCTGGCTCTCGGCATGGGCATGCCCCACTACCCCGGCGGCGGGTTTCTACTGATGGCCGTGCCGTTCCTGTTTGTGTTCGTCGCCGGCATCGCGGCGGACCTGCTCGAAACCCGACAGCGGGGAGCGGTGATGGCCTGCGTCTGGGGATTGGTGGTGGCCAACGCCTTATGGAATCTGATGGAACTGGCCAGGGTGGGACGGGGCTGACGCCGGTTCTGGAGACAAACGGCCCTGATGAGATGCAATATTTTCTCGCAACCTTTGCCCTTTGGGAAGGTTCTAAATTACCAAGGGGAGGTGCGCCGTGCCACTGCAACGGGAGTATGATGAGTTTGTGAAGCGGCGGAATCGAGCTATGGTGGCGGGATTTGGCTTGGCGCTGGCCGCGCTGGCCGCGCTGCTAAGCGTGAGCGTAGCACAGGCACAAGTTCATGCGGCTCCTCCCTCGGTCACCTCGATGGGATTTGGCGGACGCGCCATTAACGGCACACCACCCAGCGTTACCTCCCTGGGCCCGCGCGGATATTCTCCCGGTTTCAATCCCGCCTTCCCCAACAGCAGGCCGTGGTTTGGGAGTTCAGGATCGGGGTTTGGTGGCCATCCGCATCACCGCCCGCACTATCCGCAGGGCAGCGTGGGCTATTACGGGGTTCCCTATTACGGTTATTACGGCGATGGCTATTACGACAACGGAACCGACGCCGAGAACTACGCGCCCGAAGACGAGTACAACGGCGGGCCAACAGTGTTCGACCGGCGAGGCCCGGGATATGTGCCACAAGCTCCTGAGCGCGAGTCTTCGGCCGAGAACTCCTCGGCTGGGTCTCCGGACGCGGCCGAGCAATCCGCCCCAACGGTGCTTGTCTTCAAAGACGGTCACCAGCTCGAAGTGGAGAACTACGCCATCGTGGGAACCACGCTCTACGATCTGACTGAGGGGCATCGCCGCAAAGTGGCGTTGTCGGATCTGGATTTGACCGCGACTTTGAAGCAGAATGACGATCGTGGAATCGACTTCCACCTTCCGGCGGGAACTGAAGCTAACTAAAGATATGCCGAGGATTTTGATCATCGCAATGCTGGCGGTCGTTCTCCCGCCGATGTCAGCCGCACAGATGCGGGGTGGGACGGGCAGAGCCGGCGGCGGAGCAAGATTCGGGCATTTCCGCAGCGGCGGCTACGGTTACCCATTGTTCTATTCGGACTACGGCGCAGACTTGGCGGCAGTCCCTCCCGCACCGCCGGTTGTCTTCGAAAGAAAAGTCATCCAACCGGAACGACCAACCGAGCCTCTATTGATTGAGTGGCAAGGCGACCGCTTTGTTCGCTACGGCGGAGCACAGACCGGAGCGCAGTCGCCGGATTATGCGGAAGTTGCGTCGGCAGCGCCGGCGATGAAACCTGGAACGAGTCCTGGGGCCGGCCACGAACTTCCACCGGCGGTGCTGATCTATCGCGATGGGCACCGCGAAGAGGTTAGCGATTATGTGATTACGCGTGGAGTTCTTTACGCGCACGGCGATTACTCGCAGAATGGGTCGTCGATGCGAAATATCCAACTGTCCGCGCTCGATTTATCCGCGACGTTTCGAGCCAATCAGGATAGTGGAGTGAGATTTGTGCTTCCGGAGAGGCCGAATGATGTGGTAACCAGGCCCTGAATGTGTTCCTTTTCCTCGCAGAGATAGTGCCGTAGTTGACATCCCCAAATTGTCGTTTTGTCCACCTCCTCAGAGCTTCTTTTCATGGTATAATTCCACCTACACAAAGCATACTTAACATCCTGTGAATGCAATGATTTACGCATACTTGCTAGCAGCCAATAGCTAGGAGTCAAAAGCTTTTATGCCTGACGATCCGCAAAACCCCGAACTTCCCTTAACTCCTCCGCCTGGCGGAGATGGCACCGGCATTCCCGGCGCCGCCAACATTCAGCCCGTGAACATTGAAGACGAGATGCGGCGGTCGTATCTCGACTACGCGATGTCGGTCATCATTGGCCGCGCCCTGCCCGACGTGCGTGACGGATTGAAGCCGGTGCATCGGCGAATTCTGTACGCCATGCACGACATGGGCATCCTTCACAACCGCAAGTATGTGAAGTGCGCCAAGGTGGTCGGCGAATGTTTGGGCAAATACCATCCTCACGGCGACACCGCGCTGTACGACGCGCTGGTTCGCATGGCGCAGACGTTTTCTTTGCGCTACCCGCTGGTGGATGGTCAAGGAAACTTCGGTTCGGTGGATGGCGATCCGCCGGCGGCTTATCGTTACACAGAATGCCGCATGACCCGCATTTCGGAAGAGATGCTGAGCGATATCGACAAGGACACCGCAGATTTTGTCACCAACTTTGACGAGTCCACACTGGAGCCGACAGTTCTACCTGCGCGCGTTCCGAACCTGCTGGTGAACGGATCGAATGGCATTGCGGTCGGCATGGCGACCAACATCCCGCCGCACAATTTGACCGAAATTGTCGATGCCACCATCACGCTGGTGAACAGTCCCCAGACTCCGCTGACCGATATTTTGAAGATCGTGAAAGGTCCGGATTTCCCCACCTACGGCATCATTCATGGCAAGGCAGGAATCCAAGCTGCATACGAGCATGGCCGCGGCCGCTTCATCATGCGTGCCAAGGCGGCGATTGAGAACATCACCAAAGAGCGGCAGGCCATTGTCATCACCGAAATTCCTTACCAGGTGAACAAGGCGCGGCTGATCGAGCGCATCGCAGAACTCGTCAACAACAAGATTATTGACGATGTCGCGGACGTGAACGACTTCAGTGATCGCGACGGTATGCGGATTGTGGTGGAACTGAAGCGCGGCGGCGAGCCGCAACTGGTGCTCAACCAGCTCTTCAAGCACACCTCCATGCAGGAAAGCTTCAGCATGATCCTGCTGGCGGTAGTCAACGGCGCGCCCAAAGAGATGGGCCTGATCCAGGCCATCAAGCACTTCATCGATCATCGTGTGGATGTGGTGCGGCGCCGGACTGCGTTCCTCCTGGCCAAAGCCAAGGACCGCGAACACATTCTCGAAGGCTATCTAACTGCGCTCGATCATCTGGACAACGTGATCACCATCATCCGCGCCAGCGCCAACCGCGGAGATGCGCGCGCGAATTTAGTCGCCTATTTCGCTGGCAAGAAAATCGACATCAACCTAACCGGCCGCGCACCCAAGCTGAATCCCGAGAAGCCCTTTACCGCGATCCAGGCGGAAGCGATTCTCGAACTGCAATTGCACCGCCTGACCAAGCTCTCGATCGACGAAATCACCAAAGAGCTGAACCTGACCCGGGAAAACATTGCCGAGTTCGAATCCATTCTCGGCTCCGAGAAAAAGCTTCGCGGCGTGATCATCAAAGAGCTCGAAGAAGTCAAAAAGCTCTACGGCGACGAGCGCCGCACCCGTATTGAAGACGAAGCTGCGGAAATCATGCTCGAAGACCTGATCGCCGACGAGCAGGTTGCGGTCACGGTGAGCCATGGCGGCTATCTGAAGCGCACGCCGATCTCTACTTACCGCATGCAGCGCCGTGGCGGAACCGGACGCACCGGCATGAAGACGCGCGACGAGGATTTTGTCGAGCATCTGTTCATTGCCTCGACTCACGCCTACATTCTGATTTTCACCAACACCGGTCGCGTCTACTGGCTGAAGGTGTATGAGATTCCTGATGTCAGTGCCGCCGGCAAGGGCAAACACGTAGGCAACCTGGTATCGCTGCAACCCGGCGAAACCGTGCGCACCATGCTGGTGGTGCGTCATCTGGACGAAGAAGGCCGCCACATTTTCTTCGCCACCCGCAACGGAACAGTGAAAAAGACCGAACTGAAAGACTTTTCGCACGTCATGTCGCGCGGCATTATCGCCATCGGCATAGAAGAGGAAGACGAACTCGTAGGTGTCACTCTGACCGACGGCAACCAGATCATCTTCCTGGCTTCGCATGATGGCCAGGCCATCCGCTTCGAAGAAGACGACGTGCGCTCCATGGGACGGCCCGCGTATGGCGTTCGCGGCATGAACCTCGACAAGGGTGATTACATTGTCGGCATGGCGGTGACCACCAAGCCGGGCGTGGCGCCAGTGAAGAAAGCCGGAGATCCTGACGTAGAAGAATTGGTGCCGCCGAAGGGCACACTGATTCTCTCCGTGACCGAGGGCGGCTACGGCAAACGCACGCCGGCCGACGAATACCGCCTGCAAGGACGCGGCGGCTCGGGCGTGATCAACGTCAAGACCACCGAGCGCAACGGCAAGGTCGTGGGCATCGCGCAGGTGAGCGAGACCTCCGAAGTGATGCTGATCAGCCAGTACGGCAAGATCATCCGCATGGACTCAAGCACCATTCGCGAATCCGGGCGCGCCGCGCAAGGCGTGCGGCTGTTGCAGTTAGAGCCGGGAGACCGGGTGGCGGCGGCAGTAGTGATCCCGCCGGATGAGGCGCCGGCAAATGGGGCGCTGATTCAGTAGGTGGTCAACGACGAACAAAAGCGGCCACGGATTTGCACGGATACTCACGGATAAAGACCCTTATGTGATCCGTGTGAATCCGTGGCGCTTTCTCTACTGAAGCGGTGCGGATACGTGCTCGTGCACGGTCAGCCATTTGCCATCTTCCTTTTGCCAGATGACGGTCCAGCGGAAATCGCCCATCTCATGCTTGCCTGATTTCTCGACCATGTCGTACTTCACTGTAGCCGTACCCCAGACAATCTGTCCGGCATTGTGGATCTGGGCGTCGTCATTGACGGTGAACGTGGCTGACTGATAAGTGGCCTCAAGTGCGGCCGAGCCTTTCTGGTACTCGTCCCAACTACTGTATTTGAGCGGGGCGATGTCGAAGAAAGTATGGTCGCCCTTGGCGTAGAACCCGGCAGCGTTGGTGGGGTTGAGGGATGCCCAGGCGTCCCAGATCTTCTGCATGAGGGCTTTGTCGGGGATGGGGCTCGCGAAAGCTGAAAGAGCGACGGCGAGAATACAAAGGGACAGGGTAAGACTACGTTTGATCATGGAAGGCACCTCCAAGCGGCGAGAATTCTCGCACAGGGAGGGGGAAAGCGCAAAGCAGCGGTTGGTACGGGCCTGGTTATTCCCAATTGCGTCCGAGTTGCGTCTGTCCTGTGGTGTCCGTTAAGCTCACTTCCTCCTGACTCTTGCTGAGGGGATCTGCTAATGCGCCGTTTCTTGTTCGCCGCTGGCTTCATCGCTTTCGTATTTTCATTTCTCTCCCGCGTCGCGGGCGCTCAGGCCATACAGGTATTTGTCGATCTGAGCGACGCGCCCCGCAATCTGTATCACTCGCGGCTAACGATCCCGGTTAAGCCTGGTCCGCTCACGCTGGTTTATCCGAAATGGATCCCCGGCAATCATCGTCCTTCTGGGCCCATTGCCAATGTCACAGGTGTGAAGATGGAAGCCGATGGCCAGAGCCTGGCCTGGGAGCGCGATCCCGTGGATATGTATGCCTTCCACGTTAACGTGCCGGCGGGAGCGAACGAACTGCACGTCTCGCTGGACACCATCACTAACGACGGCAGTGCCGGCGGGGGTGGCCCCGCGGCGACTACGAATGTTCTGGACCTGAACTGGAACCAGGTCGTGCTTTATCCGCAGGGAGTGAATTCGGATGACGTGCAGATTGAGGCGCAGCTCACTCCGCCGCAAGGCTGGAAGTTCGGGACGGCGCTGCCGGTTGCTATTGTCACAAAGAGCGGCACTAATGAAATCGTTGGATTCAAGCCGGTCTCGCTCACCACGCTGATTGATTCTCCGCTCATCGCAGGCGACCACTACCGCAAAATCGAGCTGACCAAGCCGGGAGAGACTCCGGTGCACGTCATCGACCTGGTCAGCGAAAGCCAAGCGGGTCTAGCGATGACGCCTGCCGACGAGGCTGCCTACCGCAAGCTGGTCGCTGAAACCGGCGCTTTGTTCGGTGCCCGTCATTATCTGGAATATCACTTCCTTTGGACGCTCAGCGACGAGGCCGGTCACCACGGCCTGGAGCACCACCAGTCGAGCGACAACAGCACAGAAGAGCGCACGCTCCTTGATCCCGACATTCACATGCTGGCGGCGGACCTGCTGCCGCATGAGTTTACCCATTCGTGGAACGGCAAGTACCGTCGGCCGGCCGGACTAGCTACTCGCAACTATCAGGACCCGATGGTGGGCGATCTGCTCTGGGTGTACGAGGGATTGACCGAGTACCTTGGACGGGTTCTGACGGCTCGCTCCGGGCTTTGGACCCCGGAACAATATCGCGAAGCTCTGGCGGCGACGGCGGCAACGCTTGACCACCGCGCGGGGCGAACCTGGCGTCCGCTGGAGGACACGGCACGGTCGGTGCAGATTCTGCGCACGCTGGGGCCGGAATGGCAGAGCTGGCGGCGCGGCCTGGACTACTATCCGGAAGGTGAATTGATCTGGCTGGAGGTCGATACCATCATCCGGCAGCAGAGCAATGGCCGGAAGTCGCTGAACGATTTCTGCCGCCTTTTTCATGGTGGCGAAAGCGGTCCTCCCAAGGTTGTGCCTTACACGTTTGACGATGTGGTGAAGGCGTTGAATCAGGTGACACCCTACGACTGGGCGGGGCTTTTGCAGGAGCGAGTGAATGCGGTAAAGGCGGGTGCGCCACTCGGCGGAATCGAACGCGGCGGATGGCGGTTGGTTTATAACGATCAGCCCAATTTGTTCATCCACACCGGAGAGAAGCTCGGCAAGTATGTGGATGCCTCTTATTCGCTGGGTTTCGCAATGAAGGAAGACGGTGAATTTCTGGACGTAGTTTACGGATCACCTGCCTACCTTGCCGGGATCGGTCCCGGGATGAAGCTGATAGCGGTTGATGGCCGAGCTTGGGATAAAGATGTCCTGCAAGATGCGCTACGAGCGTCAAAAGACAGCAAGCAGCCTATCGACTTGTTGGTGGAGAATGCGAAGTTCTTCAAGACCTACTCGGTGGCTTATCACGATGGAATACGAAATCCACATCTGGAGCGGACGGAAGCGGCGGATGTTCTGGGAGAGATAGTGAGGCCGGTGACCAAGTGAGGTTGAGAGACCCGTCAGTGGGGAGGCGGTCGAAGCCGGGAGAATTCTCGCACGGGCGCGAACGGCAAGAGTGAGTCATTCGCAAGTCGCGACTCCGAGAAGCCTGAGAACAGGCTTAGTCACCGAGATCAAGCTCGGATTTTTGTGGAACCGGTGGGATGATTGGCATGACAATCGAGGTATCGCATGAAACAGTCCTACACGACGTTCAAATTCTTCATCGCCTGCGTTCTGATCTTCGGTAGTGGATATCTCGTCGCTAAGCCTAGAAGTGAAGCAGATAAGATCTTCGCGCCCCTTATTTGCGGGTTGGCCGTGTACTCACTCTGGCGTTCGCGCAGGCCCCAAGGTCCATTGGCTTTGAGCTGATTCCGACTGTGGCTGCCGATCCTCCGTTTGACCCCTGCCCACGCCGCAAGCTAGAATAGGTGAGTTTGCCTGTACTTGCGGCTCCGTTCTGGGGCCGTCCGCAACGTTCGCGAGAAGCGCCGACGCGGAAAGCAGCAAGCAAGGAAATCCAGCAGATTCCACGCCTTGCACCAGGGTGCGAGGAGACGTTGTTGACGGAGGCATAAGTATGTACGCGGTCATCCGCGCCGGTGGGAAGCAGTACCGGGTGGCGCCCGGCGACGTGATTCGAGTGGAGAGCCAGGGCACCGGCACCGACGGCAAGATTGAATTCAGCGACGTGCTGGCGGTCTCGGCCGAGGCCGGCCAGATCAGCGTGCCGAAGTCGGGCGCGCAGGTGACCGGCGAAATCGTGGAGCAGGGCCGCGAGAAAAAGATCCTGGTCTTCCATTACAAACGCAAAAAGCAATACAAGAAGCTGCGTGGACATCGGCAAAACTACACCGCGGTGCGGATTGTCGAGATTGCATTCGACGGGCAGAAGTTCAAGGCTCCCGATCTGGAGAAGAAGACGCCGAAAGTGAAGAAGGCGGCTCCGGTGGAGACGGCGGAAGTGAAGACGGGTAGAACTAAGGCGGCGCACAAGAAGGCTGCGGCAAAGCCGGCCCATAAAAAGACACACAAGAAGGCAGCACCGAAGAAAAAGAAGTAGTTGAGGTTTCCAACTAGAAACTGGAAACCAGAAACTGGGAACTAGCATATGGCACATAAAAAAGGGCAGGGCACATCACGCAATGGCCGCGATTCGAATTCGCAGCGGCTGGGATTCAAGGCTTTTGGCGGACAGCTGGTTCCGGGCGGAACCATCATCGTGCGGCAGCGGGGCACGCGGGTGAAGCCGGGCCTGAATGTCGGCCGCGGCAAGGACGATACTTTGTTCGCCAAGATCACCGGCCGTATCAAGTTTAAGGACCGGGGTCAGATGGGCAAGTTTGTGATGATCGAGCCAGTGGCGGCGAAGTAGGCGGACAAGAGTGTCCGCCCCACACGGACTTTAGCCTCGCGATGCGAGGCTTTTGTTTTTGCCGACGACCAGCGACGAGCGGCCAACGAAGATGTTCATCGATGAAGCCACAATTCGGGTGAAAGCGGGCGACGGCGGCAATGGCTGCATGGCGTTCCGGCGGGAGAAGTTCGTGCCGCGGGGAGGGCCTTCGGGCGGCGATGGCGGGAACGGCGGCGATGTCATCATGGAATCGAGCGAGCGGCATAACACGCTCGTGCATTTCCGCTTCAATCCGGAATACAAGGCGCAGCGTGGACGGCACGGAGAAGGCTCCAACAAAACCGGCAAGGAAGGCACGGACGTGCTGCTGAAGGTTCCGGTGGGGACGATTGTGTATGACGCCGATACCGGCGACAAAGTACACGATTTCTCTCACGCCGATGAGCGCATGGTGATTGCGCGCGGCGGGCGCGGTGGGCGCGGCAATGCGCGCTTTGCCACTTCCACTCACCAGGCGCCGCGGGAGCACGAAGATGGAAGGCCGGGGGAGGAACGTGTTCTACGGCTGGAGCTGAAGCTGCTGGCCGATGTTGGCCTGGTTGGATATCCGAATGTAGGCAAGTCTACGTTGATTTCGCGGATTTCGGCGGCGCGGCCGAAGATTGCCGACTATCCGTTTACTACGCTCCAGCCGAATCTGGGGGTCGTGGCTGTGGGCGAGATCTCCGGAGAGCGCAGCTTTGTAGTGGCGGACATTCCCGGGCTCATCGAGGGGGCACACACGGGCGCGGGATTGGGCACGCAGTTTCTGCGGCATATTGAACGCACGCGATTGCTGGTGCACATGGTGGATGTGTCGGATTCGAGCGGCCGGCCTGATCCGGTGAAGGATGTGGAAGTGATTCAGGGTGAGTTGACGAGTTTCGGGGCTGGGCTGGAAACGAAGCCAATGATTATGGTGGCATCGAAGATCGACGTCGCCAACAAAGACAAGCTGGCCAAGCTGAAGGCGTATTGCAAAAAGAAGAAGCTGGAGTTGTACCCCGTCTCTGCGGTAACCGGCAAGGGGATTGAGGAGTTGAAGTTCGCGATGGCGGACAAAGTGGATGAGGCCAGATTGACCGCGGCGAGTAACCCACTTACGCCTCCGGCATCTGCCCGCCATGATGAAAGTGATATTGCAGAATCTTAGCCGCGAGCGCCGGACTCACTGAGGGAGTCTCTCCGGCGACCGAACGTACTACCTCACCGCGGCAGACCACCTCGGCTGGAGCCAATCCCGCAATCTCCGGCGGCAATACCAGGTTGATCTCGACCTGCACGCTGGGTGAAATCGCTTCTTCTCCCCGGAACAGCATCCCCGAACGGCTGATATTTTCCGTGGTTCCCTCAATCCAATCGGGCTCTCCCAGCGGACGATACTTCAAAGGCAGATGAAGATTAAATCGTTGCGCGCGGAACGGCGCCAACCTTCCGCGAACAGCAGACTTCTGAATCGAACGAGCTGACATGGCAACCTCCGAAATTGGGGTATCCAACACCTCGCGCACTTTTGCCTTGAGCGCAGGGAGGGTGAAGGGTTTCTGCAACAAGTTGACGTTGACGTCGAGCGTGCCGTTGTGGCCGATGACGTTTTCGGTATAGCCCGACATATAGAGCACGCGGGTCTCCGGGCGCGCCGCGGAGATGGACTGGGCCAGTTGGCGGCCATTCATCCCCGGCATGACGACGTCGGTCAGCAGCAGGTGAATGGCTCCGGCATGAGAATTTGAAATCTGGATGGCGGTGGCGGGGTCGGCGGCTTCGAGCACGGTGTATCCCTGGCCCTGCAAGTAGTGGCGGGTGAGCTGACGCACGTTGGTTTCGTCTTCCACCAGCAGAATGGTTTCGTGGCCGGGAGGGACCTCAGCGGTTGGGAGAGACGGCTGGGAAGCGACGAATTCTCCACTGGCCGTAACCCGTGGCAGATAGATCTTGAACGATGTTCCCTTGCCGGGTTCGCTGTACACCCAGACGTATCCGCCGCTCTGTTTGACGATGCCATAAACAGTCGAGAGGCCGAGACCGGTGCCCTTGATTCCCTTGGTGGTGAAAAACGGTTCAAAGATATGGTTTTGGGTTTCAGCATCCATGCCCATGCCGGTGTCACTGATGGCCAACATCACGTACTCTCCCGGTTCGGCGGGCGCGTGCAGGCGGGCATAGCTCTCGTCGAGAGAAACATTGGTGGTCTCAATGGTTAGTTTGCCGCCCTGCGGCATGGCGTCGCGGGCGTTGACCGCCAGATTCATGATCACCTGCTCGATCTGGCTGGGGTCGGCGCGTACCGCGCCCAGCTCCGTGCCCGGGATCATTACCAGATCAATGTCTTCGCCGATCAGCCGGGTCAGCAATTTGAGGTTTTCCGTGACCACGGCGTTCAGATCGAGAACCTTGGGTGCCATCATTTGTTTGCGGCTGAAAGCGAGAAGCTGCCGGGTGAGGGCGGTGGCGCGATTGGCGGCATTGGCGATTTCCTGGGCCGGTGTACGCACATTGGGGTCGGGCCCGATGCGATCCAGCAGAAACTCGGCATATCCGGAAATGACCATCAGCAGATTGTTGAAGTCGTGGGCAATGCCGCCGGCGAGGCGGCCAACGGCTTCCATCTTTTGCGCCTGGCGGAACTGCTGCTCGAGGGTGCGATGTTCGGTTACGTCTTCAGCGAAGAGCTCAAAGAATACGGCGTTATCTTCGTCGCGAATGGTGCGTCCGGAAAGCCGCACGGTCACGGTACTGCGGTTTTTGCGGATCCAATCCGAGGGCAGCCCGTGAAAATTGCGGGCGGCGCGAAAATAATCGGAGATGGTGAACCATTGTTGCGGGTCCGCATGCAGGCTCACCAGGTTGCGTCCCACCAGCTCATCCGTCGAGGCATAGCCCAGAAGGCTAATCAGAGCGGGATTGGCGCTCAGCAAGACTCCTGAGTCGTCACAACGGCAAATGCCATAAGGGGCATTGGTGACCAGCGAGCGGAAGTTGACCTCAGAACGGCGTAAGCCTTCTTGCGCGGAACGCAGCGCGGCGTTGAAGGAACAGATCAGCACCGCCACGAAAACAAACAATATGAGATGTATGATGGCCTTGCGATATTGCGATGGCGATTGCCCCTCGGCCAGCGAGAAGTAGGCACTTACGGTGAGGGCGAACGAGGTTGCGACCAGGCCGGGTTTCCAGCCGCCGTACCAGGCGCTGACCATGATGGCGACGGCGAACACTACCAGGCGGCTTTCCACCACGTCGGAAAGCGCCAGGGCCGGTATCAGGGCGAGGGTAATACTAAGGACGGCGACCCCGTATCGGAGGATGGGCGCCCGAGCCGGGGGGATGTAGCGCGCGCGTAGAAGGGGGAGCTTCAATCGCATGCAAGCCAAATCTAGTTCCAAAATGGGAATGCCGCGAGTTACAGGAGTACATGGTGTTGCAGCTTTAGAGACGCGGGAACGCTGGCCAGGAGGACATAGCGCGCACCTATGAATATCGGGCTCTACAGCGGGACATTCGACCCCATCCACCGTGGCCACTTGGCCCTGGCGCAGGCGGCGCAGGAACGATTCACCCTGGGTCGCATCTACTTCGTGCCCACGGGGAATCCGCCGCATAAGCAAAGACAGCCACTGACGCCGTTTGCCCATCGCTATGCCATGGTGGTGCTGGCAACCATGGCGGAGAAGACGTTTGTGCCTTCGCTTTTGGAAGCGCCGGGAGCGGCACCGGTGGGCGGGAAAAAAACTGCGGCGGTACCAGAGGTGAACTACAGCATCGACACGGTTCAGCGGTTGAAGCAGACCTTAAAGAAAGCCGACCGATTATTTTTTCTCATTGGCATCGACGCCTTTAACGACATTGCGAAATGGCACCAGGCGGAAGCGCTGTTTCGGGAGTGCCCGTTCATTGTGGCCAGCCGTCCGGGATACTCCCTGGCCGATGTAGCCAACGCCCTGCCGGAGCGGCTGCGCCCCAAGGCAGCGGTGACCAAGCCATTTGCCAAGCAGCCCGCACAGGGAGATCTGGTGCTGCCGGGCGTGACGGTGCATTTGCTGGATGGAGTGCAGCAGAACGTGTCGGCTACCTCAATCCGGGAGGCAGTCAGCGGCAAGAAATCGCTGGCCAAGTTTGTAGATCCGGCGGTGGGTGAGTACATCCGGAAAATGGGACTGTATCAGTCCGGCCGGCCGTAGAACCCTTGGCAGACACGGTATCGGCTAGAATAGAGCCACGGACGAGCAACCCACGATCCGCCCATGACTGCATGAAGAAATCCAACCTGAAACGCCAAGTCGCCGAAGCCATTTCCGCCTGCCAGGACAAGAAGGCGGACGAAATCACAATTTTGGAACTGGAAAAAGGATCGGGAGCGTTCACTGACTATTTCGTGGTGTGCAACGGGACCAACCCGCGGCAGATCCAGGCGATTGCCGACGAAGTGGAGCTCCGGCTAAAGAAGGCCGGAATGCATCCCCACAATATAGAAGGCTACAAACTGGCGGAATGGGTGCTGATGGATTACTTTGATTTCGTGGTGCATGTGTTTTCGGAGAAGTCGCGGCGGTTTTACGATCTGGAGCGGTTGTGGAAGTCGGCCAAGAAGTTGGAGCCGGCGGAACTGATAGGGCGCCCAAAAAGTAAAAGTGCGCCAGCACGGCGCCTGGCCCGCAAGGGAGCCTAGGCCAGGCTCGGTTTTCTTTCCATGAATGCTGCGAATAAACCGGACTGGGGTTCTTCCTATCGGCTGATTGCCGCCGATAAATGGAAGGCGAAGTCGGCCGCCATGGGCCGGGATGTCACGCAGGCGCTGGTGGACTACGCAGC
>JBKQLO010000066.1:0-7398 GCA_052147055.1 Terriglobales bacterium | reverse complement strand
CCCTACTCTTCCTCTTCCTTCACATCTCCCCGCGCCGCTTTCGCCTTCTCAATGATCTTCTCCTGCAATTGTCCCGGCACGGCGTCATAGTGATGCATTTCCATGTTGAAACTGCCGCGGCCCTGGGTCATCGCCGTGAGATCCACGCCATACGTCAGCATTTCCGACATCGGCACTTCCGCTTTCACAATGGTGTTGCCGCCCTTGTTGTCCATCCCCTGGATGCGCCCGCGCCGGCTGTTCAAGTCTCCCATGATCGATCCGGCGAATTCATCCGGCACCGAAATTTCCACGTGCATGATCGGCTCCAGCAGCGTCGGCTTGGCCACTTCCATCGCCTTCTTGAAGGCGATGCGTCCCGCCATCTGAAATGACAGGTCGTTCGAATCCACATCATGGTAAGACCCGTCGTACAGGATCACCCTGAAATCCACCACCGGAAATCCCGCCAGGTAGCCGCGCGCCGCCGCCGTTCGGATTCCCTTTTCCACCGCCGGAATGAAATTCCTCGGTATCGACCCGCCGAAAATGTCGTTGACGAACTCGAACTCGCCCCCGCGCGGCAACGGTTCCATCCTGATCTTGCAATCGCCGTATTGGCCGTGCCCGCCGGTCTGCTTCTTGTGCCGCCCCTGCACGTCCGCCTTGCCCCGAATCGTCTCGCGATACGGTACCTTGGGCGCCTTCAGAATCACTTCCGCGTGGTAGCGCTTCTTCATCTTCGCCACCACCACTTCAATATGTTGCTGCCCGGTTCCCGCGATCAGGAATTCCTTGGTCTGCTCATCGCGGAAAAAGCGCAGCATGGCGTCTTCTTCCATCAGCTTGTGGATGCTCGGACCCAACTTGTCTTCGTCGGCGCGGCTCTTCGGCTCAATCGCAAACGTGATCGCCGGCTCCGGCAGATGAACCTTGGGATATTGAATCGGCGCGTTCTTGTCGCCCAAAGTGTCGCCCGTCAAAGTGTCTTTCAGTTTCGCTACAGCTCCAATGTCGCCGGCGTGCAACTCGGTCACCGGCACTGCCGTTTTGCCCTGAATGATCGAAATGTGCGCCAGCTTCTCCGCCGAGCTCTTGGGGTAGTTCTGGAGAGTCGCGTCGTTCTTCAACACTCCGGAAAAAACTTTGAAATACGATATCCGCCCTGCAAACGCATCCGAAACCGTCTTAAATACGTAGACCGACACCGGCTCGTTATCCGTCTCATGCCGCTTCGGAGCCTCTCCGTTCCCTGACGCTGCCGCCTCGCCTTGTATCCACTCGTGCTCCGCCGGCGCCGGCGTGTAGTCCACTATGAAATCCATCACCCGGTCCGCGCCCACGTTGCCCAACCCCGACCCGAAAATCACCGGAAAGATCTTGTCCTCACGAATCGCTTCGTGCAGCGCCTTCACCAGATGTTCCTCGGGAATGGTCCCCTTCTCGAAGAACTCTTCCATCAAGGCATCGTCGCCCTCAGCCACCATCTCCACCAGCTTCTCGTGTGCCGCCTGCGCCTGCTCTTTCAAGTTCGCGGGAATCTCGCCTTCCTTACCCTTGCCGTTTCCACCCAACTCGTAGGTGTAAGCCTTCATGTTGACCAGGTCCACCACGCCGGTGAAATTCTTCTCGCTGCCGATGGGCAGTTCCAGAGGAATCACCGTCCGGCCAAACGCATTGGTCAGCGACTCCAGCACTCGTCCGGCGTCGGCGCGCTCGCGATCCATGCGGCTGGCAATGATCAACCGCGGCGTCTTGTATTCTTCGCAGTAGTTCCACACCCGCTGCGTCACCACTTCCACTCCGGCCACGCCATCCACCACCACAATCGCCGCGTCCACCACCGGCAGCACCATCTTGGCTTCGTGGACGAACATGTTGAACCCAGGCGTATCGATCAGGTTGATCTTCGTCTTGCCCCACTCCACATACGCCATGCCGGCCGAGATCGACATCTTGCGCGCGATCTCTTCGTCGTCGTAATCGGTGGTCGCCGAGCCATCGTCCACCCGGCCCAGCCGTTGCGTGGCCCCGGACGTATACAACATGGCTGAAACCAGCGAGGTCTTTCCTGCGTGGCCGTGGCCAACCACAGCGACATTCCTGATGTTTGCGCCTTCGTAAGCCTTCACGGGTTACTCCTTAAATGAATCACGTGGGGACAGCCGCCCGCTTCGGGGCCCCCAGCACGCCTGCCTTTGGCGTGATGGGGTGATCAGCTGTCCAGCCGAGCGAAGCTCGGCAGTTCTCAACTTTCGTTGGATCTTCACTACGGCGGGCCCATAACAACCTAAAGAAGAGAACAGTCTATAGGCCAACGTCGAACACCCTGCCAAAACCTACGATGCTACCACAGCGGAAATTCGAGGAACAACTCGAGAAGGCGCTATATTGAGCCTGGCATGGCAAAGGGGCACGTGGAACGTTTGCAGCCGTCGGGCATATTCCTCACTGCGGAATGGTGCGATCTGGCGATCTTGAACTATGAGGTCGATCCCAGCCTGCTGCGCAAACTCGTCCCTTCCGGAACCGAGTTGGACTCGTGGAACGGGAAGACCTTTATCAGCCTGGTGGGATTTCGTTTTCTGAAGACCAAAGTGCGGGGAGTCTCTCTGCCGTTTCACCGCAATTTCGAAGAAGTCAATCTGCGCTTCTATGTGCGACGGTCGGATGGAAACCAGGTCAAACGGGGCGTGGTGTTCATTCGAGAGATTGTCCCCCGCTGGCTGATCGCCGCAGTGGCACGCATCGTTTATAACGAGCGCTATGTCGCTCTCCCCATGGAGCACGCAATCGAGCGGAACGGTTCCGCGCTGACCGTTGAGTATGAGTGGAAACGCGGAATTTCGAGGAACAGAATCAGTGTAACGGCAAAGGGGAGTCCGGTGCTGCCAGCAAGCGGCTCGCAGGAACAATTCATTACTGAGCACTATTGGGGGTATGCGGCTCAAAAGGATGGAGGGTGCATCGAATACCAGGTCGAGCATCCGCCTTGGAAAGTGTGGGCCACGGCGAAGGCAATGTTTGAAGGTGCCATGAAAGAACTTTACGGCAGAGAATTGGACGCTGTGCTGAAGCGCCCTCCTTACTCAGCATTTCTTGCTGAAGGATCAAATGTTTCCGTCCACCGCGGCAGGAGGTTGTAGATGTCGGACGAAGTCCAACAGCCAACCCGCGGTTGGGTCTTTTATGACGGCCAATGTGGCTTTTGTTCCCGCTGGCTCAAGTTCTGGCAGCCCACGTTGGCCAAGCGAGGATTTGCAATCGCGGCCTTGCAGGAACCATGGGTCGTCGCACGTTTCCAACTCCCCATGGAGGAGCTTGTCCACGATCTTCGCCTGCTGACGTGTGATGGCCGAACCGCCTCGGGAGCCGATGTCTACCTGCAAGTGACTAGGACGATCTGGTGGGCATGGCCGTTTTACGCGGTGTTCAGTCTTCCGGGATTCAACCGCCTCATTCATCTTGGCTATCGTTGGTTTGCGCGCAACCGTTATCACATATCTCATGCGTGTAAGCTGCCGTAGCTTAGGAAGACCCTACCACTCCTCTTCTTTCGCCGTGTATCATCGACTCGCCATGCTGGGTAGCCGAACCAACGAACAATGGGTGGCGCAATATGCCACCAGCCATCAGCATCCGGTAAACCGTGTCTGCCACACCCTCGGGATACCGCTGATTCTGGTTTCCTTCGCCTTGTTCCTCGCAACCATCTTTATTCACCGTCTGTGGCTCTACGCGCTTGCGCTTTTCCTTGTGGGATGGACCTTCCAATTCATCGGCCATGCCTTCGAACGCAAACAGCCTGAGTTCTTTCACGACTGGCGTTTCTTGTTTGTCGGTGTGCGCTGGTGGTGGGCCAAGATTCACGGCAAAGCCTGAGAGTCGGCCATGTTCCCTCAACTCGCCCAATTCACCGACCTCGGACTTCTCCTGCTCCGCCTCATGGTCGCTGCCATCTTCATTACCAGCGGCTGGAGCCACGTCACCAAATCCCAAGCCCGCAGCAAAAGCATCGGCCTGAGTCAGGGTTTCACCATCTTTCTCGGGACTGCCGAGTTGGCCGGTGGCCTCGGCATAGCTTTCGGCGTCCTGACTCAACTTGCCGCCGTCGGCCTCATCCTCATTATGCTGGGCGCCATCCAAAAGAAGATCTTCGTCTGGCACATCGGCTTCTGGGGCGAGAAAACCTACGGCTGGCACTACGACCTGATCATCATTGTGATGAACCTGGTCATCCTGTTCACCAACGGCGGCCACTGGACGCTGATGAAGTAAGAAGCGGGAAATTTCCTGCCTGTGCCGGCCATTCTTCCTCCATGACGCTTGCGTTCGGCCGAGCGCTACCTTATGCTGTTTCCCATCGTCTCCGATCGTGGGGTGTCTTACCCGGTTTTTATGAATCGTCTGACCGCCAGGCTTCTGCTGACCCTCACGCTCGTGGGCATGCTTGCCCCCGCAGCTCTGGCGATTTCTGCCCCGGCACCGCATGCCTGTTGCATGCGCAAGCCGATGCATGAGCATGGCTCGAACGGCGCGGCGCTTCGCACCACCGCCACCGGTTGCAATCACGACTGCTGCCATGCCGTGACGGTTTCCCAGTTTCCGCATCTTTTGCCCTCGGCGGGTAGGCAGATCGCCACTTTTTCGACCCAACTGCCGGTCGAACAGACCCCAGCAAACCGCAGCTGCCTTACCGAGTCCTCGCATTCCAGTCGCGCCCCGCCCCAGTTCTCCATCGCCTGATCAACTGCAAGCCATTATCACGACTGTCTACGTGCGGGCGGCCACCCTTGATCGCCGCTTCACGCGTGGTGTCCCAGCATTTGTCTCAGGACCAGGAGAACTTTCATGCGTCTCATTCGTATTCTGCCCGCTTTACTGTTCGCACTTGCTGTCACCGCTTTTGCCACCATTTTCGGCTCGGTGCGCGGCATCGTCCACGATCCTCAACATCGCCCGGTGCAGGGCGCCATGGTAATGCTGCACGCGAAGACGTCAGACTGGAGCAAGACCGCGACCACCGATTCAAACGGAGAATTCCAATTCATTGCCGTACCCTTGGGCGAATACACGGTCAGCGTGGCAAGTTCGGGCTTTACACAAACGGCGCAAACCGTGACTGTCGAATCCGGCACGCAGCCGGTTCTGCATTATCAGCTCGCACTGGCAACGCCCAACGAGACCGTCACCGTTTCCGGAGCGCCCGTGGTTGTCCCCACCGACACTGCGACTCCCACTACCTTGGTCGACCGCGCCGACATTCAGCTCACCCCAGGCGCCGATCGCACCAACAGCCTGGCCATGATTACCGATTACGTCCCCGCCGCATACGTCACCCACGACATGCTGCACATGCGCGGAGGCCACCAGGTGGAGTGGCTGATTGACGGCGTCCCCATCCCTAACACCAACATCGCCACGAATTTAGGCCCGCAGATTGACCCCAAGGACATCGATTATCTCGAAGTTCAGAGAGGCAGCTACGATGCCGACTATGGAGATCGTACCTATGGAATCTTCAACATCGCGCCGCGGACCGGGTTTGAACGCGATCGGGAATGTGATCTCGTCATTAGCTTGGGGAATTTCTATCAGACCAACAACCAAATCAGCTGCGGAGGACACACCCAGCGATTTGCTTACTATTTCAGCTTGAACGGAAATCGAAGCAATTACGGACTTCAGACCCCGATCGCGCAAGTTGCTCACGATGCGGAGAACGGCTACGGAGGATTCGCTTCCTTCATCTTCAATCCCAATGCCAAGAACCAATTTCTGCTGGTCACTTCCTTGCGGCAGGATTATTACCAGATCCCCATTGACCCCAATCCCAACTCAATCGGAAATCAGATCTTCCCCAGTTTCGGCCTGCGTGATGGTGAGCGTGAGCCCGATGGCTATGTCACCTTCTCCTGGGTTCATACCTTCAATCCCAATACGCTGCTGACGGTTTCTCCTTTCTATCACTACAACAGCGCCGACTATACAGGCGGTGCCAACGATTTTCCCGTCATCTCAACTGTCACTCAGACTGCCAATTACGGAGGACTCCAGGCGGCCTTGAACACCAGTTTCTGGAAAAACGATCTTGAAGGCGGAGTCTACGGATTCGCTCAGCACCAGTACAACGACTTCGATAACCAATTCACCGACGGCAGCCCAAACTTCCCTGCCTCCTCCATTGGCGTCACCGGCGGGCTTGCCGCAGTTTTCATCAACGACAAGTTCAAAGTGACTCCGTGGCTGACGTTAATCGCGGGGCTTCGCCAAACCGAGTTCAGGGCCTCCATCGCGGAAAACGCAACCGACCCTCGCTTTGGCGTTACATTGAAAGTTCCCCGCCTGAATTGGGTCTTTCGCGCCTTCTACGGTTACTTCTACCAGGCCCCACCACTTGTGACCGCCACCGGCGCGCTTCTCGATTTGGCAAGCAGCCAGAATTTTGCTTTCGCTCCTCTGCACGGCGAGCGCGACATCGAATCGCAGTTTGGTGTCACCGTCCCCTACCGTGGCTGGACCCTAGACGCCGATACTTATCAAACCAGGGCGACCAATTGGCTGGATCACAACAATATCGGAGAATCGAATCTCTTCTGGCCCATCACTTGGGATCGGGCCTTGATTCAAGGTTGGGAACTCACCTTGCGCTCTCCCCGGCTGTGGAATCGCGGACAGTTTCACCTTGCCTATGCCAATCAAATCGCGCAGGCAACCTCGCCCATCACGGGAGGCTTGATCTGCCCCAGTCCAGTGACGCCGGCCTGCGGACTGGACATTCCGCCGGGATTAGCACCCGTAGACCATGATCAGAGAAACACTCTGAACCTGGGCTTCAATACCAGCCTTCCCTGGCAAAGCTATGCCTCGACCAATGTCTACTACGGCTCAGGGTTCACGAATGGCTTGCCCGGCGTGCAGTATCCCGGGAATTATCTGCCCAGCCACACCACCTTCGATCTTGCCCTCGGGAAGACCTTCGCTGAGAGATATACCTTTTCCGTGACTGCGCTGAACGTGGCCAACCGCCGTGTGCAGTTGGATAATAGCCTGACGTTCGGCGGATTTCACTGGAATGATCCGCGCCAGATTTACGCGGAGTTTCGCTACCGCTTCAACTACTGAGACAAATGTAAGCGCGGGCGTGACGAGTTTCAGCCGCGCAGCGGCGCAAGGATAAAGCCCACGGCGTAAGCCGTGGGCAGTTGTGAGGGATGAACAAGCCGCAGGGTGGCGAAAGAGAACCTCTCAAGCAGATGCGGAGTGAGAAGCGGTTTAGCCTGAATCCTCACCGCCGAAACGCTGAGTCGCCCCACTTCGCCGCGTAGGCCGCTTCGCCTTTTACCGGCTTGACGGAAACCACTCGAAGCTCGTTCCTGTCCGGCACAAGTTGGCAACGGATCACCACCTCTCGCCCCG
>JBKQLO010000065.1:0-5036 GCA_052147055.1 Terriglobales bacterium | reverse complement strand
TCGGAAGTCACCAAAGAACTAAACAACTAGAAAAACATAGAGGAAAATACCGAAGGAAAACTGCGGTGGCGAGGGGACTTTTTCAACACACACAGGCGTTTACACAAGCTTGCGCCGTCTGTTCGCCTTTTTGGCGTCAATGAGTGAGATCGCGATTTATCGCCAGTTGAGACGATTGCCTAGCGGTTGGCGAATCGGATTACTTCGGGTTTGCCGACCATCCGACCAGAAACGGCCCTATATGGTACGAGCGATCAACAAATATGCGTCGCCACGAAGATTGGATTTCGGTTGGTGTAACGGCGGTATTTCGCCAATAATCCCGCCGTGTTGAAACTTCGCTGACGAGCAGGCGTTCATTCACCTAGAATAAAAAGTGGTATCCTCCGCGCATGCAAGACCAGGGCGCTCCAGTAGCAACAGCCCGAGTGGTGCGCAGACTCCCAATAGATCGCTGGTTCTACATTGGGATGGCCATCTGCGGCATCATCATCAGTGTCTTGGGGTTTGCACCTTCCCTCGTCAACACCGCCGCGCGTCATGTGCCTCACTGAGAGGCACACACAAATCTAACAAGGAGAATATCCAATGAAACAAAACATGATGTTAACCATCGCGTCTCTGCTCTCGATCCTCTTGCTGACGCTTCACATTACGGACGACATCGTCCGTGGGATATCGAAGGCCGAGCCCTCAAACATTGCGTTGGCCGTTCTCGTGGTGTTGCTGTACGGGACGCTGGTGCTCGCCGAACGGAGATCGGGGTACGCCATCATGCTGCTCGTCGGGTTGTTCGCGGCAGCCACGCCCGTCATGCACATGAGGGGGGCACACTACGGCGAGATCGCCAAGTCCACCGGCGGCTTCTTCTTCGTCTGGACACTCTGGGCGCTCGGCGGGCTCGGGGGCTTCACCTTCATCCTCTCGGCGCGCGGACTGTGGAGTCTGCGACGGGGCCAGCCACGGTAGTCCTACAACCCCGAACATGGAAAGACCGATTCGGAGGTTCTCTGCCGCCTGCAGCCGGATGACGGGCAACTCTGAGGTAACGCGATTAGGGAAAGTTTGCCGACGATTCGCCCGGAACCGTCATCCAGTTCATCCCTTCCTCCGAAGGAAAACCGCGCCTGGCTCCACGGAGAGCCAGACGGCCGACTAAAATCATCTGAATAACCACTTGACCTGTCCGTCACTAGGGGGCGACGCCTTCGACGATGAATATGCGGCTCTTGGCTGCGCTCTGTCGGATCGGCTTGATCGCGTCATAGGCTGGCGAATCGTACCACTCACGCGCTTTCTCCGAGCTGTCGAAAGCGATTATCACGATGCCGCCCTTCGGCGGTTCGCCCTCGAGAGCCTGGATCTTGTGGCCAAGAACGACATAGTGGTGATTGAAAGGCGCTAGCGTTTCCGATATCTTGTCCACATATTTCTGCATGGTAGCGGGGTCTGTTACCTCGACTTCCGCGATGACGTAGCCAGGCGGCGTCTTCGTTTGCTGCGCATGAATCAACTTGGCGCCAGCAATGCCGATCGAGACGCCGGCCAGTACTGCCAGCGCCAGTTTCTGGTAGGTCTTCATGGGTTCATTCTCCTTCTTGCATTTTTCCAAGTCCGGGGAGCCCGCTTTCGGTTTTTACCGGTCCCTTCAAGTTGTTTCGACGCTGTCTTGCAGAAAACGTCACCAGCGACAACAAAATTCCACCCCTTGACGTGTCACCGATTGTGAGGGAGTTGGGGGCGTGATAAGACGAAGAACGCAAACCATAATCTGCGTGTTTGGCTGCTGGCCACGAAGAAATTATCAGTCCAAACTCCTGAGTGAATCAAGGCTAGTAAGGATCGCCATCTGTGATTGACGAAAACAGGCGTTTACACTCACTGACCTTCTGAGCAGCTAAACCATCCTCATCGCCGAAACCCAAAAACTACGAGTAGCAGCACAGCGAATACCACGAAGAACCCGCCTATCAGACGCGGAATCCACTAGAGGGAAGGGTCGTTAACATCGGCAAGTCCGTCTCGCTTTTCCTCAACACGGTCCAAGATCCGGCCTTCCCAGCGGAGGGAAGGCCGGGTCACCCTTACGCTGCCACTGCTTGTCTTTGCTTGACGAACGCGAGCAGATCGGCATTGATCTGGTCCGCGTTGGTCGTGGGCATTCCATGCGGGAAACCCGGATACACTTTAAGCGTCGCACCCTTCACCAGCTTCGCGGACTGTAGGGCCGCAGCGCCGATCGGCACGATCTGGTCGTCCTCGCCATGGAGAATGAGGGTTGGCACGTCGAACTTCTTGAGATCTTCGGTGAAGTCCGTCTCGGAAAAGGCCTTGATGCAGTCGTAACCCGCCTTCATCCCGCCCATCATCCCCTGCAACCACCACTTGTCCCGGATGCCTTCCGAAATCTTCGCGCCCGGCCGGTTGTAGCCGTAGAACGGAAGAGTGATGTCCCGGTAAAACTGCGGCCGATTCTCGACATACGCCGCTCGCAGGCCGTCGAACACCTCGATCGGAGCGCCCGCGGGATTTTTTCCCGTCTTCACCATTAGGGGCGGTACAGCGCTGATGAGCACGGCCATGGCAACACGCTTGGAACCGTGACGGCCGATATAGCGCGCCACCTCCCCGCCGCCGGTGGAGTGGCCGACATGGATTGCGTTCTTCAGGTCGAGCTTTTCCGTGACGGCCGCGAGATCATCGGCGTAGGTATCCATGTCGTTGCCATCCCAAGTCTGAGTGGAGCGACCGTGGCCCCGCCGGTCGTGCGCGATGACTCGGTAGCCGTGCTGGCCGAAGAATAACATCTGTCCGTCCCAGTCGTCCGCTGTAAGCGGCCAACCGTGACTGAACACGATGGGCTGGCCTTTTCCCCAGTCCTTATAGTAAATCTGCGTACCATCTTTCGTAGTGATTGTGGGCATAGCTTTTCTCCTTGACTGCGATTGGTTTTTCCAAAAAACATCAAGACCGACTTTCCATCAAGCCGTTAGCTAGCGTTCTTGCATATCGAATCCACTTTTCATAGCGCCGGTTGTCCTCTGTAAATGCCGCGCAGGTTTTCAGTGCCTTAAGTTGGCACACCGAGACCGACGACCGGACGACTTAATGTGCTCCATATCAAACGCCCTGATACACGAGCGCAAGAAATGCACTCGGGGTCATGAATAGGTTGCCCCACTCCGCGTCATAGCGTGCCCCAGGTTTGGCCGCGATAACTTCGGGGAGGGGCCGACCCTGTTTCTTGAGAGCGGCCACCTTGTCGCGGATTTCAACCAGTACATCTCGGAACAGGACCAGGTCGGCCCTGGCGCCAACCGCCCCGTGCCCAGAGATGACGATGGTCTTATCGGTAGCCATTGCCAGGTTCGCCTCCGCCGCCCGGATCTGCCCGTTGATGCTGCCGCCAGTCGAGTAGTCGATAAAGGGGTAATCGCGGTTCCAAAAAGTGTCGCCCGCATGAAGAATGTCGGCCTCCGCGAAGTATACGGAGATGTCGGAGTCCGTATGCGCAGGCGCATAGTGCTTGAGAACAAGCGTTGTGCCATTGGCGTGCAATGTGTAGTCATCCCTGAAGACAGTTGAGGGAATCGCACCCGCCGGCGCGGCGGGGAAGGTGTGCTTCCAGCCTTCGACGCGCGTGTCCACTAAAAGGTGTTTACGGGTGTTCTCGTGCGCCAAGATGCTGGCTCCGGCTTCGTGAAGCCATTCGTTGCCACCGGTGTGATCGAAGTGCCAGTGAGTGTTGATCAATTGCTTGATCGGATCTGAACTAATGCTCGCCAGAGCCGCGGAGACGTTCGGACGCGCGGTGACGATTTCAGCGTCCACTACAAGCTTTCCGTCGGGGCCGGTAAGGACAGCAATATTTCCACCCGGGCCCAAGAGAACGCTGACGTTGCGGCGCAGGGTTTGGACCGCAATCTTTGCTGTGGCGGATGCCTTTAGCGCATCCCCAACGAGATCGCCCGTCTGGGCGAACAGGCTTCTTGGCATTAGGTAAGCCGCGGCAACCGAAAGACTTCCTGCAACGAAAAACTGGCGGTGAGATTTCGAGTCGTGGTCTAGTCATCATAGATAATCTCCCTGCTCGGTACGTATGCATTCGTTCTTGTACGGCTTCAGCGAGGGTTGCTGTCCGATCCGCGTTCTGTTCCTTGCATGAGAAAATTCATCCGAACCCCTTCGCAACAAGCCGCTTCCCAGTCAGCAGTCCAAACATGACGATCAACCCTGAGCCGATTCCCACCAGGCTGACCAACACGTGAAGGAATGTGTAAGTTGCTGTCGACATGCCGAGAATCATGGTGCGCTCCCTAAAGAACCAAGATGTCACTTCCGATGACTGCGATGTATCACTTAGATTTTCGACGAACTCAACCGTCCAGTTATTACGATCGCGGACTGCGGCGTGCGAACCCACTGGTCAATGGCAGCGTCGGTTAGCAGAGCTTCGACTTTCGAATCTTTGAATCGCATATTCCCCTTCGATTAATCAGAAAGAGACGCTTGGTGATCCGCCACCAACTGATCCGCCTCCGCAACCGTAGAGTAGACGCAATCCGGAGAGGGTAAGCACGGCCCGCAGAAGGTTTTTCGATGCGGCCTCCTTCAAGCCGCGTGTTCTGCCGCATACGACCTTGTGCTTGCAAGAATCCCAGGGATGGAAGTACGGGCCGAAATGGCTTCGAAAGCCAGAGCCTACGAAGAGGCTCCCCCACAGCGTGTCCGCAAGGATGCGCCCAAAGGGGACCCATTGTCAAGGGGCATGAATCTGCTTACGGCGACTTGCGGTTTTTGGCGCTGAAGTCGGATAGTTGTCGCAAAATCTCGATTACACTCATTGACCCCTGTCCTGGCTGTTCTAGCGTCGCGGCGAAGGCGTCTGCCGCAAAGGCTTCGTTCAAACGGGCTCCTGAGGAACTAGCTGTCATTCTCCTGTTACTGGGATGGGCAAGAGTTGGAAGCCGAGTCGAGCTGCTTGTTTGCGGAGGCGCATTTCAGCTCTCTGCTGTGCCTGTTCATCGCAACGGTGG